>CAUTOX010000004.1:0-45434 GCA_963539665.1 uncultured Treponema sp. | reverse complement strand
TGGAATGGGGCGTTGAAACCATGCATTGGCTGCTTGACGTGCGCTATAGAGAAGACTATTTCAGGGCACAAAATAAAACTATTCAAAAAAATATGAATATGTCACGAAAACTTGCATTGAATCTTGCCAGAATCTATAAGAATAAACATTCCAAGAAAACACCTATGTCTCATATTATGTTCGATTGCCTTATGGATCCTCTGCATTTACTGACAGTATTAGGCAAAAACTGAGTTCCGTGGGTGGATACAACGTTGAATTGACAGGTAAGTTTTGAAATGTTAAAATTATTCAATTATCGTCTGATAATATTCTATAATCATAATGCAGTATAATACTGCTCTAATTAAGGGTTTAAAAATGAAAAGAAGTATTTATACAGCCGGTACGGTTATTTTCCTTTTAATTGCGGCGGGGATATTTGTACTTGTACCGATATTTTCTGCAGGAATAGGCGGAAAAAGGATGCCTGCATTCGGCAAGTATGATGGAACTGAAATTCGGTATGAACAGGGGTCTGAGTTTGCCGATTACGTTTCTAATTATGCGGAAAACTATAAGCGCATGAACCGCGACATGAATGATGTAATTTATAAGATTATTTTCCGATATGCTTTTAATGCGACCGTCAAGGAGCTTCTTTGCAAGAAGGCGCTCCGCAAAAGCGGCTATACGGTGCCGGCAGCGGCTGTCAACCGCGCTATGCGCCCGGTATTTAATGATGAAAACAACAATTATTCGCAGCGGCTATATAAGCAGGCCGACCCGCAGCGCGTTGCAGATTTACGCGCAAGTTATGAAAAGTCGCTGCTTATCGGCCGGTATGACGATGATTTGTTCGGCGGTTCCGAAGTTTTTGGGAAAAAGCCTCTCTACGGCATTAAAACGTCTGATCAGGAAATACAATTCATTCAGAATATGTCGGCCGAGCAGCGAGCGTTCAAAGCAGCGGCATTTAATATGAACGATTATCCGGATACGGAAAAGTCTGCGTTTGGAGCGGAGCATGCCGATAAGTTCATCAAATATAATCTTTCGATTATTAATTGCGACGATAAAGCGAAAGCGGATACGCTTGTGAAACGGCTTGCCAATGCGGAAATTACGTTTTTTGATGCGGTTGGGGAGTATTCGCAAAAGTCCTATTCCGATGAAGACGGAAAACTGCGCGACAATTATGCCTACCAAATTGAAAAGCTGCTGGTCAATGCAGGCGACATGGAAAAAATTAAAGCGCTTACAGAAGACGGCACGAGCGATGTGATGCAGACTTCTGTCGGCTATTCGGTTTTTCATGTTGACGGGGCGGTGGAGCAGGCTGATTTTTCCGATGAGGAAACGCTGAAAGCTGTGTACCGCTATTTGACGACCTATGAGTTCAGCCGGATTGAAGAGTATTATACCAAACAGGCGGAAGCATTTATCGCGGCGGCAAAGGAGCGCGGTTTTTCCGATGCGTGTACTACGTTTGGACTCAAAGAAAGCAGCATTCCTGCCTTTCCTCTTAATTACGGAAATCTTTCCGTGCTGAATACCTTTACGGCAGAGCTGACTGCCCTTTCAGCAGCGGCGAAAAATGAAATGTTCCTGAAAGCGGCTTTTGCACTGAACGAGGATGAAGTGTCCGAACCGCTGGTTATGGACAAAGATATTGTTATCCTGCAAAGAATTGCCGCAGAAAAGAATGCGGAGGCCATTCCGGCAGAAGCGATCGCCGATGAGCTTAAAAATTACGATAAAGCGTCCGGCGAAGCGGCCATTACTTCAAATCCGAAACTTGAAGATAATCTTGATCTCGTGTTCGAAAATTATATTATGAAAAAATAATTGCACGATAATGACTGACGGGAATTCTTCCGATACGCCCTGCACGGTAAAAACGTCGCAGGGTTTTTCCGTTCAATATAAAGGACGGTATTTATATTCAAAATATAATCCTACAGCTACTATTTTGCGTACAGTACTGCAACTCCGGCTGCAGCCTGACACGCTCGTGTTATGCTGTTCGCCGTGTCTTTGTTATGGGATCGCAGAACTTTCTGACCGGCTGCCCAAAGGCTGTTTTTTGTTTGGCTGCGAAGCAGACCGGAATCTTTATGCGTTTACCCTTGAACAAATAAAATCGCTGCCTACTACGGTTGGAAAACATTTTTGTTTACTGCGACCGGAAGAATTGGAGATGCTTCCTGAAATGCTGCACCGATGCGATGGAATAACTGCGGATGGAGTGCGTTTGCCTGCGGCAGGCACGTTTCGGAGAGCTGTGCGCATTGATTTTAGCGGCGGCGCGGCATTTTATGCGGATTTTTATGCGGAATTGTATACGGCTACTGCTGATTCAATCGGTAGATTTTGGAAAAATCGGCTTACACTCGTGCAGTTTGGGCGGAGATACAGCAGAAATTTTTTTTTGAATCTTGCAGCATCGGCAGACTCTTCCCCGTTCTTTTCGGTAAATAAACCGCTCCTCGTGTTGGGGGCTGGCGAAAGCCTTGAACCAATCATTATGGAATTACAGGCGCTTCCCCCTTCGTCCCGCAAAATATTTTTTATTATTGCGGTTGACGCTGCGCTGTACGCCTTGCAGGAAGGCGCAATCATTCCCGATGCAGTTATTTGCGAAGAAGCGCAGAGCGTCATTGCCTCTGCCTTTATCGGCGGAAAGCAAATGTGCCGGTACGCGTTTTCAGCATTATCATCCTGCCCGAGAGCTGCATCGGCAGCTGCTGAAAAGTGCTGCTTTTACACAACGCTTTTTGAAGACCGCCGATTCATTCTGTCTCTCAAAGAAAAAGGGCTGCTGCCGCCCATTATTCCGCCGCTCGGCTCGGTGGGGCTTTCGGCCGTGTATTTGGCCGCCCGCATTCGAGCGGATAAACGTACTCCTATTTTTATAGCCGGACTTGATTTTTCGTATTCCGCCGGAAAAACGCATGCAAAAGGCACGTTCCATGACCGCAGAAAACGGATGAGCGTAAACCGTATTGCGTATTTTGAAAATTATGCGGCGGCATTCGGACCGGATTCTCGAAAAATGAGCGGAAAAAACGGAAAAGAAGTAATCAGTACAACTGTCCTCTCCGGTTATGCGGAGCTTTTTACGGCATATTTTGCAAACGGCATGAGCAATTGCTTCGACATCGGCGAATGCGGCTTAGCATTAGGGCTGCCTACAAAGGCGTTGGCCGATGCATTTGGTGATACGCGGGATGCCTGCGCGGAAAACGCCGGCCGCTCTTCCATTCCTGAGCGGGCCGCTTTGTACGCATATTTTGAAGGCGAAGTTGCCGCGCTCGAAAAGCTTAGGGGCATATTCACCGGACGAATTTCCATTCCAAAGGAAAGCGCGGATGAAACGGCGGTTGCATTACTTTACCAGCGCGAATACCTGTTTTTTCATTTTCCTGACGGCATTCAGCCGAATACCGACATTCAATTTTTGAATCGAGTGCGCGTGGAAATCGATTATTTTCTAAATATTTTCGGCGTATGCCTCAACATACTCGGAAAAAAAATGACAACTTCCAGAGGCTCCGCATAAATGGATGCCTTGCAGCTCCTCGCTTTCTAAAAGAGCTATGCAGGATATTCATAAAAATCCTGCTTGCCGCATTCGCCCTGTTCGGAAACTTCACTTTCAGAACAGGGCGATTCATTTCTTTCAAAAACCGCTTATTGTCTAACTATATGATAATCTCTATAATCCGAATATTCCGATTTTATGTCGCTTTTCTGCAATGTTTTAATTAAGGAAATTTTTTGACGCCGTTTCATGCGGACAATGCAGCGGCGCCGAGTTCGGAGAATAGCTAAAACCAAAATCTTTTCAATATAAGGGAGTAATAAAATGAAAAAAGCAACGAATGACTCTATCGTTATTGGTTTTGCGCTGTTTGCCATGTTTTTTGGCGCGGGAAATCTGATTTTTCCGCCGCAGCTTGGCTTTCTGTCCGGTTCACAGTGGCTGACGACCTTTTGCGCTTTTGCGCTTACCGGAATTGGCCTTCCGATGCTCGGTATTTTTGCCGTCGGGAAGTCGGGCGGCGATATTCACAGCTTTGCAGGAAAGGTGCATCCGGTGTTCGCCGATATTTTAGGAACGATCATTATGCTCGGCATTGGGCCGCTTTTGGCGATGCCGCGGACGGCTGCAACAACTTTTGAAATTAGCGTAGTTCCGTTTATTACAGGGGCTGGGCCGCACGTGCGTTTTATCAGTTCCGTTATCTTTTTTGCTGCGGTGCTGTTTTTTTCTATTATTCCATCGAAGGTTATTAGCTCTGTTGGAAAATATCTGACGCCGATGCTGCTTTTATTTTTGGCCGCGATAATTATTCGTGCGCTCATTGCTCCGCTCGGTGCGCCGCTGCAGCCGGAACAAAGCAATTTTTTTCTGAAAGGATTTTTAGAAGGCTATCAAACGATGGATGCGCTTGCATCGATGCTGTTTGCAACCTTTATAATGAAGACGATTAAAGACCGCGGCTACACGGATGCAAACGCTTCCAACAAAGTAAATATTGCCGCAGGTTCCATTGCGGCATTGGGCTTGCTTTTAGTTTACGGCGGCTTGATGTATACCGGCGCGTGCAGCGGCGCGATTTTTCCAAAAAACATAACCAGAACAGCAATGCTCATCGGAATATGCAGATCGCTTTGGGGAACTGCCGGACAAGTCTTCCTTTCTATTGCGATGGCGCTGGCGTGTTTGACAACGGCAATTGGGCTTGCTGCTACGGCAGGTCATTATTTTGAACGCTTATTTAAGAACAAGGTTTCGTACCGGATT
Organism: uncultured Treponema sp.; assembly: GCA_963539665.1. Taxonomy (GTDB): domain Bacteria; phylum Spirochaetota; class Spirochaetia; order Treponematales; family Treponemataceae; genus Treponema_D. The sequence continues at coordinate 40,645 of CAUTOX010000004.1, read as the reverse complement.
ATAGTGATTGTCGTTTCAGCGTTGAGTTGCTGGCTGGCAAATTACGGCGTCGAAAATATTATCCGCTACTCCGTTCCGCTCCTTGAAGCGCTCTACCCGGTCTGCATCATTTTGACGCTGATGACACTTATCGACCGGTTTATTCCGAACCGCTTTTATTACGTCGGCGGGACAGTTGGTACGTTGATTGTGAGCATCCTGCAAGCGTTGACATCGACGCAAGATTTAATTGGACTGGATTTACATATATTGTCCGGCTTGCTCCAAAAGCTGCCGCTTACAGAATTCGGCGTTGCGTGGGTTGTTCCCGCTGCAATCTTTGCCGTTTTGTTCGGCCTTTTATTCAGAAACAAAGAAAAAGCGACTGCGCGGCGCTCCTAATTCCGCTTGACTAGGCGGTGCTTCCGCGTAATTTGCTGCAACCGCCTTATGAAATGAACATCCCCCGATGAGAGTATCGGGGGATGTTTATTTTAAATAATGTATCTATTAGGTCGAATGTCAAGTTTTGGAAAAATTCGAAATTTTCTAACTTTATCCTGCACCAATAGAATGTAAAGTCTTGAAATAGCTGGAATTTGTGCGTAGGTGCGCTTTTTGGTGCGTACCGTTTTGAGCGTTTATGCTATATAGGAAAGCGCGTGCTTTTCTTGGAGCGGCGGCTTATGTGTGCTGCGGTATTTACAATGGCCTGCAAAATGGAAACAAACAGCGCACCGGAAACTTTTTCGGTAAAGTTTGATGCCAAGGAGCATGGCGCGCTGATCGCAAAAGTCCGCGGGAAACAAATTAACGCCGACACAAAACAGGAAAAAGGCACGATTGCTGAATTTAGTGCAACTCTGAAAGACGGTTACGCACTTGATAAGAGGACAATTACCGGCAGCGAATTTGAAAATGATGCCGGCACGGACGGAATCTACTACATCAAGGTAACCGGTCTTACTGCAGCGGACTTAGAAGGAAGCTTTTCTTTTGGGGTAGAAGAACCGAGTGCGCTTGGAAAAATACTCAATGACAACCAAACTAAAAAAGTCGCGCTTAAATTAGAAGAAGTTTCCTGTCTTACGTCTATGCACTACTGCTTTTCCGATTGCACAAACCTTACGCAAATGCTGGCGATACCAAACGGCGTTACGGATATGTTCTTCTGCTTTTCCGGCTGCAAAAAGATTTCTTCTGTTACGCTTAAATGCAAGTATGTTGAATATATGTTTCATGCTGCTTTCAAGAACTGCAAAAAACTAACGCAAAACAGCATAACGGTTCCGCAAGAGCAGCTGCAAACGTATAAAGACAATGCCTCCTGGATGGGCGCAGAGGCAGACTGGTTTATTGGAGAATAAACGCGGGCATAGGGTAAAGTACCCTTAAGCGGACGGGGTAATAGCATCCGCCGGATTTAGCATTTCCGTCCGTCCGCTGCACGTTTTGCCCAACGGCAAAACGTGTGTATTTTTAGAGAATGGCGCAAAAAATCGGAAAGACCGCGTTTCGTAATTTGGGATTTTATCTACGGGCGGGAGTAAGAACATGAAAAAAGAGCCGTTATGCATCACGGAAATACAAAAAACTCATAAGCTGCGCGTTTAAAACGCTTCCTATTAATATGTTGACGGTTGCCAAGGCGGAAAAATGCAATCTTTTTCAATATGATTGCATCGGCGTTACATCCATTAGATGGGGAAATTTCATGCTTCTATTTTTCGCTTTTTAGATAGCCGCCGGAATGCCGTACCGCAAAACGTATTCGCCGTGACTACCAGCGGAATCGGCAACGGACGAGCGTTCAAAAGTTTTCTGCGTATTTACAGAACGCAGGCTTTACGGTTTTCGGCGCGTTTGAGTGCAAGGGATTCGATACGTTTGGGGTATTTAAATTGTTCGGCGAGCTTGCAAAAGGGCATCCGGATTTTTGCGACATTGCAGCGGCAACGGCATTTTTTGAAAAATTACAGCGTTGAACGCTCTAAAGCGAAGCCGCACACGCGGCGGTTTTATTCCTCTGCGCCGCTCAACCGGTAAAAGCGTAAGATTTCCGTAAGCCTTCGAGCAAGTTTTTGGCGGTTCGTATTGTTTTTTAAGCGGACAAGCGGGATGCCGGTGTGTGCGTATTGGAGCAGCAGTTTCCGCTGTGCAAGGAAGCGGCGGAGGATTTGAGGAAGCGGCAGCGCATCGCGGCGGCGGATGCGTAAGAGGCGGCGGAGGGGTGAAGCGTCGACATAAATAATGCAGGCGCAGCGGCGGAGGATGGCCGGCAGCTTGTACAAAACTGCCGCATTAATGGCAATCGGCTCATCGGGGCGTGCGAGGATGAACGCTTCGATCTGCCGCTCAATTGAAGGGTAGACGATTGCTTCATGCCGTTTGAGCAAAGCGGCATCGGAAAAAAGGAGTGCGCCAAGCGCTTTCCGGTTGAGATGCCCGCTTTCATCGGCGAGCGCGATGTTTTTTTTCCGCGCATCATCGGCAAACTCGCTTATAATCCGGCTTTCGTTTTCGATAAGCGCACGATGCCCCAATGTATCTGCATCGACGCAACGGTAGCCGCGCTGTTCCAAAAGAGCTGCGACGGCGTTTTTTCCCGCTGCAATTTTTCCGGTAACGCAGATCATGCATCTCAATGGAATTGCCCCCAGTTTTTGCCGTGTTCGATTGTAACGCGGAGCGGCACGTCCAGTGTTACGGCGTTTTCCATGCAATCTTTGACCGTTTCAAGCGTTTTCGTCAGCGTCGCTTCATCGTCGGCGCATTCAAGTAACAGCTCGTCATGTACTTGCAGCAAAAGCCGCGCGTTAAGTCCCTGCGCTTTGAGCGCATCGTCAACGCTGAGCATCGCCTTTTTCACAATGTCCGCCGCGCTTCCTTGTACGGGCGTATTGACGGCAACTCGTTCGGCCGCAGCTTTTTCCACCTTATTGCTGCTGTTGATATTCATAATCGAACGCCGCCTGCCGAAAATGGTTTCGACAAAGCCGTTTTGTTCGGCAAAGCGGATGGTGTCTTCAATAAAAAGATTGATTGCCGAATAGGTTTTAAAATAGTTTTCGATAAATTGCGCCGCATCGGTGCGGGAAATGCCGAGCGCATTGGAGAGGCGGAATGAACTCATGCCGTAAATCACGCCGAAGTTGATGATTTTCGCGGTGCGCCGCATATCGGCTGTTACGGCATCTATGTCCACGCCGAAAATCCGCGCCGCCGTTGATTTATGAACGTCGATTTTGTCGATAAAAGCGCGGCGCATATTTTCATCGCCAGAAAGATGGGCGAGGATAACCAATTCGATTTGCGCATAGTCGGCGGAAACGAGGACGGTACCGGGAACGGCCGTAAACGCTGCGCGGATCCGCCTGCCTGCATCAGTTTTTATCGGAATGTTTTGGAGATTCGGATCGCGGCAGGAAAGTCGGCCGGTTGCAGTTCCTGTTTGAATAAAATCAGGATGGACGCGCCCATTTTTGTCGCAGAGGGCAGGAAGCGTCTGCACATAGGTTGACTGCAATTTTGAAAGCTCCCGGTATTCAAGAATCATCTTCGGCACCGGATCGTAAAGCGACAGTTCTTCAAGCACGGACGTATCGGTCGAATAGCCGGTTTTCGTCTTTTTTCCGGGCTTTAAGCCCCGCTCGGTAAACAGCACTTCCTGCAACTGCTTTGGAGATGCGATATTAAACTCGTGTCCGACCGTTTCATAAATCTCTTGTTCCGCGCGCGTAACTCCCGCGGTAAGTTCCGTCTCGTACTCGCGGAGCACCGCCGCATCAAGGTGAATGCCCGTTACTTCCATCTGCGTCAGCAGCGGCATAAGGCGCATTTCAAGCTCGGTAAAGAGCGCGTACAGACGCTGCGCTTCCAGTTCCGGCTTAAAAACATTCCAGAGTTGGAGCGTCATGTCCGCATCTTCGGCAGCATAGGCAACCGCCGTTTCAAGCGGGACTTCGGTAAAGTTGTGACCGCGCCGCACAATGTCGCGGTAAGCGATACCTGAAAGAGCGAGCTTTGATTCGCTCAAGGTTCCGAGCGCATACGCATGGCGGCCTGTCCGGTCAGGGGAGAGCATCCACGCGGCAACCATCGTATCGAAAATCGTACAAGCCGCCTGTCCGCCGTCAAGCCGCATTCCGGCAGAAATGAGAATCTTGAGGTCAAACTTGCCGTTGTGCATGATGACGGTAAGGCGCTTATCATTAAAAATCCGCGCCACCTGAAAGAGCGCGCGCTCGACCGGTATAAAATCCGCCCGTTCAAACATATCCGTTGAGCAAAGCGGAATGTAGACGGCTTCTCCCGCCTTCACGCTTATGCTAAAGCCGACCAGATGCGCGGTAAACGTGTTGAGCGAATCGGTTTCCGTATCGAACGCAAGCGTTTTGTCTTCCGATTCAATAATGTCGTCGATAATGGCGGCCAATTCCGACTCCGATAATACGGCGCGGTAGCTGCCTTTATTCTTTTCGATTGTTTTTTGCGGCGCGGCGGAAGTATCCGTCTGCGTTTTTGTCAGGCGGGGAGCGCTGCCGTTTTTAAGCGATTCAGAAAGCGCTTGGTACTGTCGAGCTGTAGACGGTACTCCGTATTCCTGTAATTTTTCCGATGCGCCCGCATAGTTCAGCTCGATTTTATCGCGGGTAAGAACGGTATCGATTGCCGCGCACGGAACTTCGGTACATAGCCGCACCAAATCCCGCGAAAAATAGGCGCTCTCTTTGCCGTCTGCAAGTTTTTTTTTGAGCGCGCCTTTAATTTCATCCAGATGCGCGTAGATGCCGTCCAAGTCTCCGTATTCGCCCAAAAGTTTATCCGCCGTTTTTACCCCGATTCCCTTGACGCCGGGAATGTTATCCGACACATCCCCATAAAGCGAAAGCAAATCCAAAAGCTGCGACGGAGTAACGCCCCATTCAGCCTCGACGCCAGAGGCATCGGTAACCTTCCAGATGTCTCCGGGAACGGGTTTTAGAATCTGCGTATTATCGGAGACAAGCTGCATCAAATCCTTGTCGCCGCTCAAAATTCGGCAAGGACGCTTGAGTTCTGCGCATTTTTTTGCGACCGTCGCAATAATGTCGTCCGCTTCGTATCCGTTGCACTGCAGCACGGGAACGCCCAGCGCATTTAAAATGTCTTCAATCCATGGCACTTGCGCATGCAGATCGTCCGGCGTTTTGTTCCGCGTCGCCTTGTATTCGGCATACATCTGGTGGCGGAATGTCGGCGTTTTAGAATCGAAGGCCGCAAGCAGCAGGTTTGGCCGATAATGCTCGATAACCGCATGAAGGTTCCGGAAAAAACCGAACAAGCCGGAAATATTTTGCCCCGCCGCATTCGTAAGCGGCCGGCTGATAAAGGCAAAATAGCAGCGGAAAATTAATCCGTAGGAATCTATGATATAAACCGTATTTTCATTGAATTCAGACATGGGGCGCATTATATACGCTTTTGGACGAACTTGCGATAGGGGGCGGGCGGGCGGAATAGATGTTACTTGAAGGATTTAACTTTGTCGGCCGCCCGCCTTAAGTTCGCTTAGTGCGAACTTGCGAGTATTGCTGTTTATGAGGTGGGCGGGATGGATGTTACTTAAAAGATTTAGCTTTATCGGCCGCCTGATTCAAGTGCGCTTGATGCGAACTTGCAAGTATTACTGTTTATGTGGTGGGCAGGATGAATATTACTTGAAGGATTTAACTTTATCGGCCGCCCGCTTCAAGTTCGCTTGAAGCGAACTTGCGAGTATTACCGCTATGAGGTGGGCGGGATGGATGTTACTTGAAGGATTTAACTTTATCGGCCGCCTGATTCAAGTTCGCTCTAAGCGAACTTGCGTGTATTGCGGAGTGGATGTTAGCAGAGATTCCATTATAGATATGCGTTTTGGGCGTACTCGCTGATGATTTTTTGTACAGCGATTGGCTGCGTTTTTAAGCGATTACAGCAGGATTAAAATATTTTATTAGCTAGATCAATCTCTTGTACGGAGTGTCTATTTTTATATACAAGATTGATTCAAAAATAAAGAACGTTGATATGGTGCCTCCCCATTTTGCTGGTTTTTGAAAGGCAGACCGAAGCGGGCGGATGGTAGTGTTTAAACCTGCCGCGCCCTTGTATTACTCTCGTATGTGTTTTATAGTGGCGCACAAAAAGCGCGGCGGGCCGTGCGGCTGAACGTTCGCTTTTTGTATAACAACCGATTCGGTTTGAAAAGAGGAAAAAATGCGGTGTCCATATTGCGGCGGTTTAGAAGATAAGGTAATAGAATCTCGAACCATGGCGAACGGAGAGAGCATACGGCGGCGGCGCGAGTGTTTGGCGTGCGGCTATCGATTTACCAGTTATGAACGGATAGAAGAAAAACCGTTTATGGTAATTAAGCGCGACGGGCGGCGTCAGCCGTTTGACCGCAATAAATTAGCAAAAGGGATTGAACGCGCGCTCGAAAAGCGTTCGATTGCTACAAATACGGTTGAAAATTTTGTAAATGAGATAGAAGACCGCGCCGTTTTAAGCTGCCGCACCTCGCATGAAATCACAACAACCAAACTAGGAGAACTTGTGCTTGACCGCCTCTACGAACTCGACAAAGTTGCCTACATCAGGTTTGCCTCCGCCTACAAACATTTTGAAACGCTCGAAGAATTTTTGACCGAAATCAAAAATGCGGAAAACCATCGTACCGAAAGTACGCAGGATTAAACGCATAGCGTTCCGCAATGCCCCAAACGAGCGCGGAACGAACGAAAGTTACTATCGGTACGCGCCCCCAGAGCTGTAAATAAGCGTTCAGCGCATTAAAGCGAAAGAAAACAGAGGCGCCGCAAATCGTTTATGCCATTTGCATTGGAATGGCCATCGCGTGGCGCATTTGCAAGCGTTATCGCATAACGCAAAGTGTTTCGGTAGCGCCATTTTTGATGCTTCGATATGCTGTTTTAAGAGCCCCCGTGTTTTTGCAACTTTTTCCAACAGACCGTTCTCTTTGAACGGAATTAAATCGCCCCAGTAAAGCCGAAGCCCTCTACCGCCGTCCAGCGGCTTACGGAAACGGTATAGCAAAACGGCTCCGGTAAATGGTAGGTGATAAGATATTCGGCAGCGCTTACGGCCTTGATCGAAAAAGAGATGGCCGCGCCGTCTGTAAAGCGCACGGAGAGGCGAATGGCGGAAAGAGTGTCGTCCGGTGCGGACATATCGATGATGCCGCCGTGCCGGAGTGATAAAAGCCGTTCCGCGCGTGCGGTAAAGTTTTGCATCCCTGCTCGAAGGATTGTTTTTTTTCCGGCCGTTTCTGTCGAGATGCTGAAAATGTCGTCTGCGGCGATGTTTTTGGAGAAAAGATTTTTCGGAATGATGTACGGGTCGCACCAAAAACGGGCGGATGCGTTCAGATACTCGTCAAAATCGACGGCAAGTTTTTTAACGGCGTTCCCGTCCGCGCTGACAAACCGCACGGCTTTTGAAAAATCGCTTTTACCGATGTACAGCGAATGCGTCTTGCCGCAATCTCCGAACGACCAAGAAATGAGGCACGCATCCTGCCCTCCGTTTGTATAGTCGCTAAAATCCGCCGTGCAGCTGGAAAAACGATAAAGTTTCCGCGTCTTCGTAAGGCGATCGATGAACGTGTTGAGCGTTTCTGCCTTGCACGGAAAAACGGCAGCTCCCGCTTCTCCCGCCCAAAGCTGTCCCGTTTTAAAAAAACGCACCGTCTCTTTGCCGACTGACAAAGACAGCTCCGTCAGCCGCTCCTTTTCATGCGGATTGATAATCACTGTGTTTTCGCTTTTTGCACCGCGTTTTTTGGCATCTGGAAGCAGCGAAAGTAAAAATAGGGAACCTAATAGCGCGGCCGCAGACAAAACGGCGCAGTCTTTTTTATTCATGCGTTCCTCCATTCGCTGGATCGCAGTTTTGCAAAAGCGCACGGATATGCCGCCGCCGGAGCAAACTGACGCAGAGCCGAAGCAGCGCTATCCCTATCGGCGCATACAAAAACAGCAAGAAGAACGCTTTTTTCCGCGCCGCTAAAAATGACGCTTCATCGGGCGTTTTATAAAACGCATGAGCGCTGCCCCGTAATGATTTTTTTAAAAGAGCGGCAAGCTCGTCCGCTCCGCCTAAGCGTAAAAGCTGTTCGGTAAGGAAGTGCAGGTTTTGATACGCGCTATAGCCGCCGCTCGTATAGTCTAAAAGCGCCGAGGCGAGAAAATACTGGTCGGGTATCAAAACAAGCGTCGTATGCTTCCGTTCACCCCGCTGATAAAAGCCGCTCACAGCGCCTTCAAGCAAGAAAGCCGTCCCTCGTGCGCTTCTTGGTTCGGCTTTTTCATAAAGTTCTTCCATATAAAAGGGATTTGTTTGAAACAGACTGCCGTCATCCCGATTTGTACGCGGAAGGAGCCATGACGCCGCACTTGCAGACAAAATCGGCTGCACTTGCTCTGTAAGCGGTTCAACGGCTGCCGCCCAAAAAAGCGTTACCCCGTACCCGTCTTTATCAAGCGGCTGAATCCAAAGCGGATAATTTATCAGCTCCGTGTGAGCCATGCCTCTCGTCTGCGCGCCATTTTCATTGCGCGCCGTAAGAAGGAGACGGGCACACTGCGTATCTGCAATAAGGTTTTCGGAAAAACCGAACCCGTAAAACTCAAGCATATCGATAAGCGGATGAGAATCCGGCCGCTCAATATGCCACGAGCCTAAATCTGCGCTGAACGGACTTGCGGCAAAAAAAACATTTCCGCCGTCAAGAATGTACGCTTCAATCGATGCCGCCTGTTTTGCCGTCATCTTATCCGAGCCGAAAATCGCCGTAACATTGCCGCCGGCTTTAAGCCGCTCAAAGAGCGCGCCGTCTTCGCAGGAAACTTCCCGGCATACAAAGCCCTGTTCATTCAAAAAGGGAATGACTGCGCCGTAGGCATCGGAAAAATCCATGCCGTTCCCCGCAACAAGATTGACCGTCAGTTTTCGTGCCGACAGCAGTTTTGAAAGTCTTTGGGTAATTTCATATTCCAGCCGGTCAGCGGAAAGGATGAGCGGCGCCGCTTCCCACATCCCCTTGTATTCAATAACGACGGCAGAATACACATCCGTCAAAACGCGCTTTCCGTGCGCCGCGCTTTCGGCTTGATACGGTTCAATTCCGTAATTTTTAAGCAGCGGCGCATATTCATCCGCATCAAACTGCTGCACAACGACATTTTCATCTAATGCAAACTCCAATAAGGAATCGCGGATGCCCAAAGCCTGCGGGAAGAGCGCGCTGACCGCAGCATTCCGGTAATAGCTGAGGGTAATCGGCTCGTCTGCCGTTTGGAGCAGCCCTTTTGTGTACGGAGAGAGCGCACGCTGGCCTGCCGCATCAAAGCGGACGTACAGGCGTTCGGCATCAATAAAAGCGAGCGCAAAGCAGAAGGCCATAAGCGCCGCGCGGGATTTTTTAATTTTCCGCCCTTTTTTGAATTCGCTGATGCCGTGCGCTAAAGCGATAAAAAGCGCTGACAGGATGAGATAGAAAAAGATGCTCCGCGTGTCGATGATGCCGTGCGCCGCGCTGATAAAATGCCGGTAGAAGGTGAGGGAGCGGAGCGGATTTGCACGAATAGAGAGCGAACTGACGCGCTGGATGCCGTTCGTTCCGGCAAGAACGCAGGCGGAAAGGAAAAACGAAAGGCGCGCGCTGCGAACGCTTTCACTGACTGCCGTACAGAATGCGATTGATGATGCCGCGTACAAAAGCGTAATGACCGTACCGCTGAGCAATTCGGCAAAATTGAGCGCGGAAAAAAAAGAGACGGCTGCCGCCGCCGTTAAAACTGCCGGTATGAACATCGCGGCAAATTCGATGAGCGCGGCGCACACGCATATAGCGATGCGTTTTTCCGAAGCAAGCGGGCAGAGTCGGTCTTCTTCAGTTGAGCGGCGGCAGAGCGCCGGAAGCAAAAGAATGCAGGCATACGGAATCGGTATAAAAAAATGATGCATTCCGCCGCCTGCGCCGCTAAAAAATCCGGAGAAAATGAAAAACTCTACCGCGCAAAACAGATTGAAGGAGAACGATGCAAAATAAAAAAGCGGACTGACGGCTTTTGCGTAGAGCCGGTAGCATAAATAAGAAAGAAAACCGCTCATAGCATTCACTGCGCATCTCCGCTCAGCTTTACAAAGGCCTCTTCAAGCGAGGATGCATTCGACGCTTCAAGAATCGATGCCGTATCTCCTGCCGCTTTGAGCGTTCCGTTTACCAGAATATAGATGGTTGTGCAGAGCGCGGCCGCTTCCGGCATACGATGGGTCGAAAGCAGCACCGCGCGCGTTTCAGCTTCTTTTTGAATCAACGAGCGAAAATGCGCTGTCTCCGCAGGGTCGAGGCCGGAAAACGGTTCGTCGAGGATGAGGTTCTTCGGACGATAAATAAGGGTCGCGGCAAGAGAAAGTTTTTTCCGCCATCCTTTGGAAAGCGATGCGATTTTTTTTTGCAAAATGGGCGTAAGCGCACAATCGCAGATTGTTTTTGAAAAAGCGGCTTTTTTTTCCGCGCCGGAAAGACCGTGCAAGCGGGCGGAAAAATCAAGGAATTCCGCGCCCGTCAGAAAATCCGGCAGTCGGTCGTACTCAGGGACGTAGCCGACTGTATTCCGTACCGCTTCCGCATCATAGGCAGGATTTACCGAATCAACATACACCGCGCCGGTCGTCGCGTAGTGCAGGGCGCATACGGCGTTGAGCGCGGTTGTTTTGCCCGCTCCGTTATTGCCGATAAGCCCCGTAACGGCGCCGTCAGCTGCCGTAAGCGACAAATCTTGCACGGCAAAGCGTCCGTGTACGCCGCAGTATGACTTTGAAAAGTTTCGCAGTTCAATCATGCAGGTTCAATCTTCATACGGAATCTGAATATTCATCCGGTCATGCGAAAGTTCTGCCGCTGGAAAAATGCGCCGCGCCTGATCAAGGAGCTTTGTCAATTCCCGGTCAGTGTAGCGCGGGCTGTAATGAATCATAAACATACGCTTTGCGCGCGCATCGCGGGCAATCGTTGCCGCTTGCGATGCGGTCATGTGCTTTTTCTCTCGCGCTTGATCGATGAGTTCGTCTTCAAACATCCCTTCGCACACAAGCAAGTCGGAACCCATTACCTCCTTTGCAATCGACTTGAGGTAGAGGGTGTCCGTTACAAAGCTGAATTTCCGCCCGCTGCGCTTTTGCCCCAAAACCTGTTCGGGGGTAACGATGGCGCCGTCGACCGCTTCAACGCTCTGCCCTTTTTGCAGCTGCGACCACAATGGCCCGCACGGAACATTGAGCGCGCGCGCCTTGTCGGGATTGAATTCGCCCGGCCGGTCAAGCTCTTCGAGCGTGTAGCCGACGCAGGTTTTCGTGTGTTCAAGCGGAAAGGCGCGGATGTAGTAGCCGTCGCCTGAATGCACGATGCACGGCGCGCTAATTTCCTGCACGACAATCGGATAATTGATGTACATATCAAGGACTTTGCGGCTTGTTTCAATGTATTCGGCGATCTTCGGCGGCCCGTAAATGTAAAGCGGCTCGGAGCGCTCAACCTGCGCCGAAAGCATCAATATTCCCGGTAAGCCCGTAACATGATCGGCATGCGTATGCGATACAAAGATCGCATTGATTTTTTTCCATTTAAGATTAAGCCTCCGCAGCGAAACCTGTGTGCCTTCGCCCCCATCAAAAAGAAAAAGCTCCCCGTCCCGCCGCAGCAAAACCGATGTCAAATGACGGTACGGCAGCGGCATCATTCCACCGCATCCCAAAATAAAAGCTTCCATATTCATGGCAAAGATAATACCGAAATAAAGCCGGATATACAATTTGAGCGGGGCGGACGGGATAGTTTTTCCTGACGGCTTGAGTTTGGTCGGCCGTCCGCTTCACGTTTTCCATGAGGAAAACGTGCGAGATTGTTTTCGAACGGGGCGGACGAGATAGTTTTATCTGACAGCTTGAGTTTGGTCGGCCGTCCGCTTCACGTTTTCTAAGAGGAAAATGTGCGAGATTGTTTTCGAACGGGGCGGACGGGATAGTTTTTCCTGACGGCTTGAGTTTCGCTGGCCGTCCGCTTCACGTTTTCCATGAGGAAAACGTGTGCGATTGTTTTCGAGCGGGGCGGACGGGATGGTTTTTCCTGACGGATTGAGTTTGGCCGGCTGTCCGCTTCACGTTTTCTAAGAGGAAAACGTGAAAGATAGTTGCCGAGTTGGGGTGATAAAATTAACCTGCTGCCGTTTGTTCTGTGCTGTTTGTTGAAATATGAATGGAATAAAATTCTTTTTTTAGGAAGTAAGCCAACTCCCGGACTTGAACCGAGTACCTGCACGTTACGAGGGTGCTGCTCTACCAGGTGAGCTAAGTTGGCGATGTCGCATACATTATAAATAATACATTATTTTGTCAAGTTCAGTGTAAATATCCGCAGGCAATCTCAGAACAGCTCGGATTTATCGCCGTTTACCGGTATCGACAATATGTGAAATAATGCGTATTATTGAACGCGAGGTTTAAATGAGCGAGCAAGAGAACAAAACGCCTGACAAAAATGATGATAATCAGGATCCGTTCAACTTTTTCAAATTGGCAGGCCCTGAAGATGATGATGGCAAAAAAAATGATGATAAAAAAGACAGCAAGAATAAAAAGGGCTTTCCGCTCGGATTGCTGCTGCTCATAATCGGTGCGGTAATTGTCTTAATGGAAGTGCTGTTTTTTGTTGGCAAAGGAGACGGCAGTATCGATTATTCCGAATTTAAGGCGCGGGTGCAATCAGGCGAGATTGTCTACGTGGAAATCGGCGATTCTGCAATGATCGGCTATAATGAAGCATCAGAAGGATTGTCCTCGCAGACGGCGATGGAAAAAGGGCTTGCGCTTTTTTCAGTCAATACGCAAAAAAACAGAAAAACCTACCGGACAGTCGCTCCGATAATGAGCGATTTTATAAAACTGCTCGATGAAAAGCATATTTCTTACAAATTTGTCGAAAAATCGAATAATTATCTTATTCAACTTTTACTCAATCTCATTATTCCGTTCGGTTTTATTTTCCTCATGTATTTTTTCTTTTTCAGAAAAATGAGCGGCAATGCCGGCGGAATGGGCAGCATCTTTGGAGCAGGGAAGGTGCGTTCGAAGGCGGTTGATGAAGGCAAGGTGAAAACTCGTTTTACGGACGTTGCAGGCGTTGATGAAGCGAAAGAGGAACTTGTTGAAGTCGTTGATTTTTTAAAAGAGCCGAAAAAATATACGGACATCGGCGGAAAGATTCCGAAGGGCGTACTGCTTGTCGGGCCGCCGGGAACCGGTAAGACGCTTCTTGCGCGCGCTGTTGCAGGTGAAGCGGGCGTGCCGTTTTTCCGGATCAGCGGGTCTGACTTTGTTGAAATGTTTGTCGGCGTCGGCGCAAGCCGTGTGCGCGACCTTTTTCATTCCGCGCGCGAAAAGGCGCCGTGCATCATTTTTATCGATGAGCTTGACGCTATCGGCAAGAGTCGCATGAACAACATCGGCGGCAACGATGAACGCGAACAAACGCTCAACCAGCTTTTGGTCGAAATGGATGGTTTCGACAATGAAAAAGGCCTTATCATTCTTGCCGCAACGAACCGCCCCGATGTACTTGATCCGGCTCTGCTGCGGCCGGGGCGCTTTGACCGTCAAGTTGTGGTAGATCGTCCGGATGTAAAAGGGCGCGAGGCGATTTTAAAAATTCACGCGCAGAACGTATTAATGGAAGCAAATGTTGATTTGAGCGTTATTGCGCATTCGACGGCGGGTTTTTCCGGCGCGGATTTAGCTAATATCGTAAATGAAGCGGCGCTGCTTGCCGTGCGCGGCGGACGCAAAAAGGTGACGATGCCGGATTTCGATGAAGCGATCGAAAAGACCATTGTCGGCTTGCAAAAACGCTCCCGCGTGGTAAAAGATGAAGAGCGGCGCATTGTAGCCTATCATGAAACGGGGCATGCGCTGACAGCTGCATTCACGGACGGAAGCGATCCGGTGCACAAAATTACGATTATTCCGCGCGGAATGGGGACGCTCGGATATACCATGCAGCTGCCGGAAGACGATACTATGCTTTCAAGCGAAAAACAATTGATCGGCAAGGTTGATGTCATGCTCGGCGGGCGAGCGGCGGAACAAATCGTATTCAACGAAATTTCTACCGGGGCAGCAAATGACATTCAGCGGGCGACCGATACGGTACGCAGAATGATAACTGATTACGGTATGAGCAAACGCTTTAAGAACATGACGCTTGGAAAATCGGGGCAGGGGTACGGCGCAGGTGAGCCGCAGCTGATACGAGAATATTCTGAAACGACGCAGCAGTATATCGATGAAGAAATTGCGCGCATCATCAATGAACGGTACGATCATGTTTTGTCGCTTTTGGAAGCGCATAAGGACTTGCTGGAATATATTGCAAAGCGTCTTCTGGAAAAAGAGACGATGGACGCAAAGGAATTCAACGAAATCCTCAAAGCGGAAAAGCATTGTGAAGAAATCGCGCAATGCTGATTTATATACGCCCCTTACGCGCCGCGTGTCCTCTTCGGAATGAGGAGGCGCGGCGCGTTTTTCATTTAACGCGCATTACTGCATATATGGGGAGCTTACCGGCTATAATGCAGATGAGTTAAGGCTCCGGCAAGCGCGTCCGCTGCATGATCCGGCTTTGGCGCGGTTTTAAGATTCAATAAAATCTGCACATATTTTTCAACGGCGGCTTTATTTGCCTGTGCGCTTCCGGTAACGGCAAGTTTAATTTGATTCGGCGTGTATTCAGATAGCGGAATGCCGCACTGTGCAAGGCAGAGCGTCGTAACGCCGCGCGCTTCAGCAACTCCCATCGCGCTTGAAACATTCCGAGAAAAATAGAGCGTTTCCATAGATGCCTCTTTGGGGCTAAATTCATCGATGACGGCGCGGAGCCGGTTATAAATGATGACGAGCCGCTCGCCGTGTTTTTTCGATGCAGGCGTTTCGATCACCCCATAGCTAACCATACGGTATGTATTATGCCGACAATCAACGATGCCGAATCCCGTTGACGCAAGACCGGGATCAATACCGAGTACGCGGCGGAAACGCAGGGGCGGCAGAACGGAAAAAGGCTCGGTATGCGGTTTTGCGCGTTCCGTGCCGGGTAGCGCAGTAAATTGTGCGTTAGAGCCGTTCGATATATGCTCATCCATCTGTGTGCCGATAGAAAAATAGCCGTGCGGTCATGACTTACCCCTTCGTAAGTTCATAAAAGAGGACGGATGCAGCTTGCGCAACATTGAGGCTATCGATACAAGGAGCTTTTGCGCCTGCCGACATTCCGGCAAAGGGAATGATGACGAGCGCATCGCAGTAGGATTTAACTTCCGGGCGTATGCCGCGCTCTTCGTTCCCAAGTATGATGACCGCTTTCTTTTTGCCGCAAAGCGTTTTTATAGATGCGGACGATGTTTTTGCGCCAAGATCAGAGCCGATGAGCGCCATTTTGCCCTTGAGCGCTTCCATCATGCGCGTAATTGAGCGGACGGAGTAAAGGCGCGCATATTCCATGCCGCCTTCGGCAATGCGGTACGAGCTGGTTGTCAATGCGCTTTCCTGTTCATCTTCCGGAATCACAATATTTTTTATGCCGAAAAAAGCTGCGCTCCGGACAATTGCGCCGAAATTGTTTGCGTTGCCGATATGATCAAGGATGACGGCGTGTTCGCCTTCGGCAATCCAACGCTCGGTGATGTCGGAATCAAGCGGCGTAATTTCGGGCATATAAATCATTGCGACAACGCCTTGGTGATGCACGGTACCGCAGAGTTTTACCAGTTCTTCGGCATCGTCGACTTGATTGTAAATGCCGTGATTTTTTGCAAGTTCCTTGCATAATCCGCCGAATAACGGGGCGGTCTCTCTGGTAAAATAGAGGCGGCGGATGCGCTCTCGATTATTTTTTTCAAGTTTTTTTACCGCAGCCAATCCGCAAACGGCAAGTTCGTTGTTTTTTTTATTCCGCATCAAAAGACCTCCTCGTCAATCAACCTGTTCTATGCGGCCTTGAACTCGACAACCTGACAGGCAACAAAGTTATCGAAAATGCGGCAATGCCGACTGACACGTCTTTGCCGCATTCTTTGCAATTCGCTTAGCTGACGGCCTTCGGCGTTTCAAAATCCGGTTTTTCAATCGGCGTGATTCCAAATCGCGCGGCAAAATCCCGCGCCTTCCACGCATTCATAATCACATCGCGCGGATCGTGCGCATCCGAGTTGCAGATAACGCGCACATTCGCTTCCGAAACCATTTCCCAAAATTCGACATACGGGTACTGGTAGCGCATCCCGCGCGCCGTTTCGTTCGGCGGCCGCGAACAGCCGAGCCCGTTGACTTCAATCGGCAGATTTAAATCAGCCGCAGCATCTAAAATCGCCTTGAGGCAGGACGCAGCATCCGCATCCCATTCTTTGTGCGTCGCCATAAACAAATCGGGGTGGGCGAGAAAGGCGAACAAGCCGGATTGCATCCCCTCGATTGTCTGCGCGGTATACCGGTGCAAATCGGAGGCATCCTGTATCCGCACGGCGCCTACGTGTCCGGTTTCGGTATTCACCCAGTGCGATCCGAGTACCAAATAGTCCGCGCCGTATGCGCCTTTAAGCTCGTCGCGATACCAGCGCTCATACTTTTTATCCCATTCGCATTCAAAACCAAGATATACGGGAAAAGACGCCGCTTCCTTTGCCGCCTGCACGCTTTCAATGTAGTGCGGAATGTCGGATACGCTCATACGGATTTCCTGCCACACGTCGGTAAAATCATCCGGATACGGGCAGTGGTCGCTAAAACCGAGCGCCGTACAGCCGTCACGTTCAGCCTGCCGCACATAATCAAGCGGCATTCCCGTTGCGTGTTTGCAAAGCTTGGTATGGGTATGATAATTGGATATTTTCTTCATTTCGTCCGCACTATACTTCAAAAAACGCAGATTGTGTAGCGGAGCGCGGCGTTTTACGGCTGGCTCCGAAACGGCGGCTTTCGATAAGTTTTTATTATCCGCTGTCGCAATCTCATTTGACAAATAATCTGCCGCTCTCTAAAATCCGCGCATGGCAGACATTACTTTTATTGATAGAAAAAAACTCGCTGTCGATGTTCCCGCTGAATTGCTGAAAGGAAAACGGCATCTAACGCCTGCGGAAATCTCCGTACTGACCGATAATTTGAACTCAAGCGATGACGGCGCGTTTCAAAATGTGTATGTCGACGATTCAGAATACGGTTTTGACCCGACGCTGATTCGTAATTCATCGTTTGCAGGCTTTGTCATTCTCGGAAGGCTCTGCCGCGCACGGCTTAAATATCACGACCTCGAACTTGAAACGGGCATATACCGCTCATACTTAAAAAATGTCGTTACCGGCAATGATAACGCGATTCAAAATGCTGCCTATCTTGAAAACTATCGGCTCGGCAACCGCGTTATGCTATTTAATGTGCAGGAAATGAGCTGCACGAACCATTCAAAATTCGGAAACGGTATATTAAAAGACGGCGAAAGCGAGCGGAATCGCATCTGGATTGGAGTCGGCAATGAAAATGACGGCCGCGCCGTGCTGCCGTTTGAGGAGATGATTCCCGCCGATGCTTTTTTATGGTCGAAATTCCGCGGCGACAGTGTGTTGATGCAGCGTTTTATCGAACTGACGGAGCAAGGGCATTCCAAACGGCTTGACACGTATGGGAGTGTCGGCGATGACACTGTGATAAAAAATACGACGGTGATTAAAGACGCGAAAATCGGCGAATGCGCTTATATCAAGGGCGCATTTAAGCTCAAAAACGTAACCATTCAATCAACGCCCAAGGAAGCGTCGCAGATTGGAGAGGGAGTAGAGCTGGTCAATGGGATTATGGGCGCCGGAAGCCGCGTTTTTTATCAGGCAGTCGGCGTGCGCTTCATACTCGGGCGTAACTGTCAGCTCAAATATGGAGCGCGTCTTATCAATTCGATTCTGGGAGACAATTCAACGGTTTCCTGCTGTGAGCTTTTAAATAATTTGATTTTTCCGTTCCATGAGCAGCATCACAATTCATCATTTTTGATTGCGACGACCATGCAGGGGCAGTCGAATATTGCCGCAGGAGCAACCATCGGCAGTAATCATAATTCGCGCAGTCCTGATGGGGAAATCACTGCGGGGCGGGGCTTTTGGCCGGGACTTTGCACGGATTTTAAGCATAACTGCCGCTTCGCTTCGTTTGTGTTGGCTGCAAAAGGCTCGTACCCCCATGAACTCAACATCCGCTATCCGTTTGCGCTTATTACCGCAGGCCAAACGCCGGACGATCCGGTACACATCGTTCCTGCATGGTGGTTCATGCACGATATGTTTGCAATTGTGCGGAATAAATATAAATTCAAAAGTCGCGATAAACGAGTCGTAAAGGTGCAGCGCATCGAAACAAATCCGCTTGCCCCCGATACGATTCAAGAGACGCTTTTGGCAATGGAGCGCATCGTAACGCTTACGGCTACCTCTCTTTCAGAAATTACGATAAATTCCGCCTGCATGACGGAGCGCAGTCTGCGTAATGCTGCTCGTCGATTTCTTTTAAAGCATTCTGCAGCCGACTTCAGGCTCACCGATGCGGATGCGGAAAAGAAATGCGGCGGCATTATCGTAAAACCGGCGGAAGCATTTTCGACATACAGGGATATTGCCCGCTATTTTGCCGCCGAAGCGCTTACCGAATATGCCGATGCCGTGCGCATTGAAGCGTTTTTTAAAGATGACATTGCAAAGCTCCAATCAAGACCGCTGTACACGGAATGGTACAATGTCGGCGGACAAATCATTCCTGCGCAAAAAATACGCGATCTCTTCGAGCTTATCAAAAGCGGCGCGGTCAACACGTGGCAGGAAACGCATCATTTTTACGACGAATGCCAAATGCGCTACACGGAAGAAAAGGCGCGCTATGCGCTGTACGTGCTGGAAGCGCTTTACGAAAAAAATACGGCCGATTTTTCCGCTGCCGATTATGCTGAAATTACAGAACAGGCGTGCCGATTCTCCAACGCCATGTACCGCTCGTCGCTTTCATCGCGCCAAAAAGACTTTACCGATCCGTTTCGCACCATGATGTATGAAAACGAAGCTGAGATGTCCGCTGTCATCGGTACCGTTTCCGATATTGGGTTCCTTGACGAATTGAAAGCCAATACGCAAAAATTTAATGTGCGCCTTACCGCGCTTTTCAAGCATCTCGTAAATTGAACGGCATTGAACCCATCCGCTTTGGAACAAGGGGAATTACGGAACTGAAATTTTTGCCATTTTCATAGGTTTGGGGGCCGAAATGACCGGAAAAATACTAAAAAAGCGCCTCGCTTTTTCTAAAAACATTGAACGTGTTCGACAACGCAGTTATCGAACAGGTTTATCATAGAAATAGTTAGATTGTAATATCATTTTTCAAAAACTTGAGTTCCGTGTGGGGGGAGTTCGCTGAATTGACAGAAAAATAAAAAATCATTAAAGTACGGCAATTATCGCGATTATATATTAAGGAAGGTAATAGATATGTCCAGAACTTGTGATATTTGCGGAAAGGGCGTTATGTATGGAAATAAAGTGAGTAAATCTTTAAATCATACCCACCGCACGTGGAAACCGAATCTTATGAAAGTAAGAACCATTCTTGACGGTCAATCAATGACGCTTAAAATATGCACACGTTGCTATCGGAATGATTGGTTTGATAAAAAAGTGCGTGTACCAAAGACAGAACAGACTGAAACAAAACAATAAAACCGCGTTCAGTTCAATAAAAAAACGCTTCATGTTTGAAGCGTTTTTTTATTCGTGCGGAAGGTTTAATTCCCCTGTGAGCGTTCAAGGGGGATTTTCGTAATATTTTTATTATCGGCAAGGCGCGGAGGCGCATTCTATACGCGCTGGCGAGCGGCAAAAGACGCCAAATTAGGACTTATTGACAGAACGATAGGTTTATCAATTTTCTTATGCGGTGCGGAACACGGCTTTAACTTTTTCCATAAACTGTCTGCCCCGGTCAAATTCGTTCTGGAACATTCCAAACGATGCGCACCCCGGAGAAAAAACGACGTGTACGATACCCTGTTTGTGCGCATCAAGATAATTTTTAAGTTCGCAGAGTAGGCAATCGAGATTGTGATATGCGCCATTATAGCTAATGTCTTTTTTTTCTAGCTCCGCAATAAGTTTTTCTGTTCCGTTTCCGGAAAGCAAAAATATCTGTTGAACCGTTACTGTTTTATTTTTTTCAAAAAGCGCTGAAACAAGCGGCAAAAAATCCAGATTTTTATCAGTACCGCCGGTAATTAAAATGACCGTATCTTTAAAAGCATTGAGAGCAGCGGCGGCAGCTTCCGGTACGGTTGCGCACGAATCATTGTAGAACCGGATTTCGTTCATATAGGTGTGAAAAAATTGCAGCCGATGTTCAATGCCGCCCCAACCTGATAAAATGCGCATCGTCTTTTCAGCATCGACCCCCCACAGGCGCATGATCAAAGCTGCATTCAAAACATTTTGCCGCATATGTTTTCCGGGAACGGAGAGCGTTGTGATGACCGTCTCGCTCTTTTCTTGACCGGGCAACCGCACGTGTCCACTGTCATCTTCAAGCCATGCGCCATAAGTTTCGTTCGATAAGGCGTTTTGTGCATACCGAAGAACAGCGCTTTTCGCTTCGGATGCAAAAAAATCTCCCCATGTGCCGCCGGTCTTTGGCCCTGTTCCATTTTCATCCGCGCCCGCATCGAAAATTGCAAAATCATTCGGCGACTGCTCCGCGTATATCAGGCGCTTATCGGCAATATAATCTTCCATATTACCGTACCAATTTTGATGGTCGGGAACAATTTTTGTGATGAGCGCGATGCGCGGCTTCAAAATCCCTCTGCCGCGTAAGTCCGCAAGCTGCCAGCTTGAAAGCTCCAGCACGACAGGAGTTGTTGCATCAGTATGTTCTAAAAAGGTAAGCGGGCTGACTGTGATATTCCCGCCGAGGAAAGCAGAAAAACCTGCTTCTTTGAGTCCGTAGTACACGGCGCTGACGGTTGAAGACTTTCCTTTGCTGCCGGTAACCGCAATAATCGGCGCTTTTGTAAAGGATAAAAAGATGCTGATATCTGTCTCAATCGCTTTTGCCGCAGCAAGAAAACGATTTCCTTCTATTTTTACTCCCGGATTTTTAATGACGCAATCGGCCGCCTCAAAATCTTCGATATGGTGTCCGCCTAACACAAAGCGCAATTTTGTGGCATCAATAGATGCGTCTTGCAGGAGCGCATCAATCGTAGGCTTTAATTCCGCTTCCGTTTTTACGTCGGTAACCGTAACGAAGGCACCATGCTGTAAAAAAAAACGAGCGCACGCCTCGCCGCCGCCGTTGAGCCCCAAGCCCATAACGGCGATGCGTTTTCCGGCAATTTCCGCTAAAGATGAAAATGCGCAGCCTGCCGGATAGCGGTGCGGGTGAAGCGAAGGCGCACAGGCATTCATGCGCGGCCTCTTGATGTTTGCAGTTGTGTTTTCGATTCATACCGTGCAAGCGCTTCTCTCAATAGCCGCTCCGTCAGCTCATCAAATGAAAGCCCCGCCTTTTCACACATTTTCGGAAACATACTAATCGGCGTAAATCCCGGAATCGCATTAACTTCATTGAGGAAAATATCGCCCGTCTTTTTATCGATAAGAAAATCCACCCGTCCCATTCCGGCGCAGTCAAGCGCCTTGTACGCCTTTACCGCCGTCGAACGAACCGTTTCGATCATATCGGTAGAAAGCGCTGCGGGCACATGGAATACGGCCCCATGCGGATCGTTGTATTTTGCGTCGTAATCATAAAAATCATGAGCGGGAACAATTTCACCCGGCAGATAGGCCTTCACCGTTTCATCATCGCTATCAGGCGGAGCCGTTACGGAATTGCCGGTAACGCTGCACTCAATTTCCCGCGCGTCAATCGCCTTTTCGACCAGCGCTTTATCGTCCCAGCGGAACGCATCGCGGAGCGCGCTCGAAAACTCATTGTGCGTCAACGCTTTTGCCGCTCCATTTGAAGAGCCTTGACTGCATGGTTTTACGAACAGCGGATATTTAAGCGTTTCCTCCGCTTTTTTGACAAGTTCGTCATAGCGGTGCGGATCAAGTAAATCGCAGCGTTTGATGCAGATATACGGCACAACCGGAATGCCTGCCGCCATCAAAATCTGTTTCGTCTTCTCTTTGTCCATTGTCAGTGCGCTTGCAAGCGTCGTGCAGCCGACATAGGGAATGTCTGCCATTTCAAACAGCCCCTGAATCGTGCCGTCTTCGCCGTAGCCGCCATGCAGGACGGGAAAAACGCTGTCTACTTCGAATGTTTTACGCACGGTACGGAACGCCATTGTTCCGCCGCCGGGAACGATGAACACTTGCGCATCTTCGTTTTCAGAAATCCTGAGCGCAGTCGCCGTTTCTTTTTGAATGCGCTCAAGTTCAGCCGCATCCTGATAAAACCAACGGCCGTCCTTTGTAATGCCGATGAGGCGTATCGTGTGTTTTTTTGCAAGCGAACGCGCAATCATTGCTGCCGAAACAAGCGAAATTTCATGCTCTCCGGAACGTCCGCCGTATATAATTGCAATCTTCATCTCTACGTTTCTCCTTAAATTACATACGCCTGCACCTGCCGCTTAATCGGCGCCATGCTGTTTGGTAAATCCCATTTCTTTGAGTGCGACAGTTGCCTCTCCGATCTCATCATACGGCATAACGAAATCTTTATAGATAATGCTGTTTTCATGCGATTTTCCTAAAAGCAGCATCATGTCTCCGGGCTGCGCTGCCGAAAATGCCGTTCGGATCGCTTTTTTTCGGTCGGGAATGATAAAAAGATTTTCCCCGCGCGTTTTACCTTCCTGTTCAGCGCCTTCAGCAATCATGTTCAAAAGCGCTTCAGGATCTTCCCCGCGCGGATCTTCATCCGTAAGAATAATCGTGTCGCAAAAACGTGCGGCGATTCTGCCTTGCAAAGGCCGTTTTGTCAAATCGCGGTCGCCGCCGCTTCCAAATAGCGCGAATATCCGACCGGAACACCTGCGGCGTAGGGGAGGGAGGATTGTTTCAAACGAAGTCGGGGTATGGGCGTAATCGACGATAACCTGAAACGGCTGCCCTTCATCGATCACTGTCATGCGCCCTTTTACCGAACGCAATTCCGGCACAAAGCGCAAAAGATATGCGATGCTTTGTCCGCTCATCACGCTAACGGCAATGAGCGCAGCGGTAACATTATAGGCATTAAAAATGCCGGGAAAGGGAATGTGCAGCTCTTCGCTCCGGCATACGTCAGAATCGGATGGGTTCACTCCCCAAAGCTCGCCGCATTGTCCCGTAGAATTGATGGTAAAATCGACCCCGTTTTCAGATTCCGTAATATTTTCAGCATGTAAGCAGGGGAGGCCGAGCGGGAGGGGAGGGCGAGATGCCGTATTTTCCGCCTCTTGAAGCGGGAGCGTCCCCGCATTGCCTTCCGCCGTAAAAGCGTACACGGTCTTTTGCGTTGCATTGATAAAAAACGGAGCAGCTGGATCTTCAAGATTGACTACGCCTGCTGCCGGTAAAATCGTTTTTACACCGGAAATAACCTTTTCATGCGGGTGAGTATCGAGCATCCGAAAAAGTTCCGCCTTGTCGTTACGGTATTGTGCAAATGTTCCATGAAATTCAAGATGCTCCAGCGTAACATTCATAAAAATACCGCAGTCGAATAAAACATCCCCAAGCCTGTTCGTCCGATGAGAAAGTCCATGAGATGAGGCCTCAAGCACCGCATAGGAACAGCCGTTTTGTACCATTTGATGCAGACGCTGTTGAATAATCGGAGCTTCAGGCGTCGTCTGGTGTTCCGTATTCTGAACGGCATCTTCTCCAAACGAATATTCAACAGTTGAAATAAAGCCCGCTTTTTTTCCGGCGCACCGCAAAAGCTGCCAGACAAAAGAAACGGTCGAACTTTTTCCTTCAGTGCCGGTAACGCCAATGACGGCAAGTTTTTCTGACGGATGATCGTAAAAAGCAGCGCTTACCGGCGACATTGCAAAACGTGCGTTATCTACTTTAAGAAAAACCGGTTTGCAGCCAACAGAATCGTCAAAAGCCTTTTTAATTTTAAGGCGTAATTCGCAGTTAAGACTGCCTTCAAAGACAACCGCAGCAGCTCCGTTTTCAATCGCTTGCGGAATAAATTCATTGCCGTGTATGTGCGTCCCCGGCAGCGCAAAAAAAAGGGCGCCCGCAGTTACGTTCCGCGAATCAAAAACAATATCCGTAATCTCGATTCGGGCAATATCCGACTCATTAATTTTTGTTATACCGTCCGCCGCAACCGCCTGATAGGTAAAAGACGGCAGCAGCTCCGATAATAATTTTTGCATATAACGCTCTAAAAATAAAAATAAGTCCGCCCATAGTAGCGAACGTGCGTCATTTTAGCGTTTATACCACCGCATATCAATGTTCCGTTAGAACTCATTACCGCATAATCATAACTATATGCCTTTAGTAGACAGAATATACATTATAACAAGTGAAGCTATAATAGTTATTTTTAAATATATTTTTTTTAAAAATCATTATAAAGTTTTTTCGACAAAACGGCTGATACATTTTTCAGATTGAAATAGACATAAACCAATACAATATGAATGCAATTTAAACCGTTCCTGTATCCGTTCAGATATAAAGCCAGTTTGATGCGGCATTCTCTCGCTTCTCAGTTTTTTTAGAATACGTTTGAATAAGACAGCTGGTAAAAAATCCAGGAATTGTTTTTTTAGTTGTAATTTTTCATACAGTATCGAGCCGACAAAATTCGAACAGTTAAAACCAATCAGCCTAAATGACATTTTTTTCATACGGTAGGCATCTTCATATTCAGAAAGTTTTTGTTTTATTGCGCATATTTCTTCGGAATGAATGCCATTGAGTTGAATATAAAATACTTTTGTCCGTAAAGCTTCTCCGCATCCATATAAATATACATGCTTATACTTTTTATCGCTCTTTTTTCGATAACACCAAAATTTACTCCTCCCATATAACCATTCACGCAGCGGCATCTCCGAAATAAAAAAATCTGTTTTCAATAATTTCGGATTGTAAAGTTGATAGACGGTATGATTGAGCGCAATCGCAAGGTGGCCATTAAAAAAATAAGTTTTTTTTGCAGCTGGATAAAACGGCAGTGAAAAATAAATAGTTATCGAATGCATGATTAATTATATCAAAAAATAAATAAAAAAACTTATATATAAACTCCGCATCATTGCATTATCCTTTCTCATTTCATAGAAATACTATTCAGGTAACGCCTCGTAAGATATACAATAATATTACTTATGATAAAATATTTATAATAAAAGTATAATTTTATATTCATTATAATAAATAATTTTTAACAAATTTCACACCTAAGGCTTTTTTTTTCACAGATTATCTCTTGGATTTAAATATAGTAAGTAATTGTATACACTTATTATATTTTTATTAACTATATGCCTTAATTCACTGGTAGAATAGTTCTTGATAAATCCTTTTATAATTATTAGAATTACGCCATGTTTGATGTAAAAGAAGCAGATTTTTTTGATATTGAAGAAGAAGCATTTGATACGGTTCTTGAACATGGAATAAAATTCACTGGAAATATAAAATTTGCAAAACCTTTTATGATCAAAGGTTCTGTAAGCGGATCAATCAATGCCACAAGCGATCTTGTTATTGATATCGATGCCGAAGTTAATGCTGATATAGCAGCCCCCCGGGTTCTCATCAAAGGAAAAGTAAATGGAAACATTATCTCAAGCGAGCTTATTTTTATCACTGCAACCGGAACGCTTATCGGAGATATTACGACCCCAAAAATCGTTCTAGAACCGGGCAGTAGTTTTACCGGAAAATGCACGATGACAACAAAAAAGGAAGGAAAATGAAAAAAAATCTCTATAAAATACAATTTCTTGCAGCAGTCTTCATTTTACTTAGCATAGCAGCCGCTGCGCAAAACGATGCGCCTGCTAAACAGGATGCCCTACTCTTTTACAATAGCGGACGGTATAGCGAAGCGATAAAGATTTGTGAGCAGGAACTTGCCGCGGAACCGAACCGCGTTGATTCTTATGTAGTAATGTGCTGGGCAATGGTTCGAAATAAGCAGCATTCGGAAGCAGAACAAAAAGCAAATGAGGGCCTCGCAATTAGTCCGTATGATTTGCGGCTCATCGAAATATTGGGTGAAGCGCGCTACTTCCTTGGCAAGAATAATGGAGCAATCGAACAATTTCAGCGATACGTCGCAAATGCACCGGAAAGCGGCAGCCGTGTCGGTACCGCCTATTACTATATGGGAGAAATTTATATCAAACAAGCGCGTTATCAGCACGCAGATATTTCATTATCAACAGCAGTAAAAAAAGAACCATTGCTTGACCGGTGGTGGGTACGGCTCGGCTATGCGCGTGAAATGGCAAAAGACTATCACGGTGCAATCAATGCATATGACGAAGCGCTCCGCCTTAATCCCTCATCTGTAGATGCCGAACGCGGCCGCGCCAGAGTCTCTCAGCTCCTGCAATAAAATTGAAATTGAAAATACTTTTTGAAACAATCGGCTGCCGCATGAATCAAATTGAAAGCGAAGCGGCAGCTCGTATTTTTATCGACAAAGGCTTTTCCGTTACCCTTACTCCTTTTACAGCAGCTACTCCTCATGATCGGGAAATAGTCCTTTGCGTAGTGAATACCTGCGCGGTAACTCAAAAAGCCGAACAAAAAGGCCGAAGAATGATACGGCTGATTTTAGAAAAATGTCCATCCGCCGCTATTATTGTAACCGGCTGCTATGCACAACTTTCCGCCGCTTCTATTTCCGCGATTGACCGGCGAATTGCCGTATTGCCCGGCCAGCTTAAAAGTCGCTTACTTGCAATTGCAGCGCAGCTCCAAAAACTAAACGGAAAATCGGACTTTAATGCCGAGCGTTTTATTTTTCAGCTTCAAGAAACAGTATTATCCGCTCCACCTGCAAAAATTGGATTTAGTGAAAATTCATTCATCCTGTCAACAGATTCATTTGTCGCGCATTCGCGAGCATCGTTGAAAATTCAAGATGGTTGTAATGCAGCCTGCTCTTACTGTACGATTCATATTGCGCGGGGGCATTCCGTCTCTCTTGATGCTGCAACCGTTATCGAGCGCATACAGCAACTTGAGCGCTCCGGACATACCGAAGTAGTTTTTACGGCAATCAATATTGGGCAGTACCGCAGTATGATTGAGGGAAAACAGATTGGATTTACTGAACTTTTGGAGCGTTGCCTTACCTCAACTGCAAAAATCAATTTTAGAATATCGAGTTTATATCCTGAAACAATTGATGACTATTTCTGCACCGTAGTCAAAAACAAAAGAATTCGCCCGTATTTTCATATTTCCGTACAAAGCGGAAGCGACCGAATTCTTACGGCTATGGGGAGGCACTATACCCATACGGATATTATAAAAGCGTGCAAAAAATTAAACACAACGAAAGCTTTCCCATTCATATCAGCCGATATTATCACAGGCTTTCCCACCGAAACAGAAGATGATTTCAATGCAACTATGCAACTATGCAAAGAATGCGGATTTGCATGGGTGCACGTATTCCCGTTTAGTATGCGGCCAGGTACCCCAGCAGCCCGAATGAAACCTCTGATCCCACAATCGGTAAGCGCGGCGCGGGCAGCACGATTAAACGCATGGGCGGCAGAAAGTAAAATGCGCTATATTCAAAACTGTATCGGTAAAACATTTAGCGCCGTACTGGAGAGTGCACGAAATTCTCCGGTATTTATTCAAAATACTGGAAGAAAAATATATCGCGCTGTAACAGAAAATTTTCTACATTGCGAAATTGATGCAGATCAACTTCCGTTTCAGGCAGGAGATGAAATAAAACTTGAAATTAAAGGATTTAGTGAACAGCGGATTAAAAAAGGCGGTGAATATGATACGATTGCAGTATTTACCGAGAATATAGAATAAGGAGGCCCCTTCCCTATCTTTTATATCGGCCGGCTACCATATCATCAATAAAATTATCTTCCTCACGAATTACATCCGCATAATATGTCTCTTCCTGTTCTTCTTTGAGTCGCTTGAGCGCATCTGTTTTTCTCATGGCGCAGCGTAAAAGTTCCCGTTTTTCATCACTGACACGCTGAGCATTAGCCATCATACCCTTCAGCAACTCCGATTTTGCACGAGAGAAATCGCAAAAGCGGTAAGCGGACGCAATTTCTGTAAAATCAAGAGAACCTGCACTATATTTTTGAACATCAGCCTTCCGAGAAGCGACCGCATCGAGCTTGGCTTGAAGCTGCTGTTCGGCAGCTAATGCTTTACCGAGTTCGAATTCCGCTTGCTGCTGTTCAAATTGGCGAAAAGATAAAATATCTTCAAGTGAAAATTTAAATTTCTTCATTTATAAAACCGCCTTACACCTACCCGAACAAACGCTGATTAAAATTATTTTGAGTCGTCCCATAAAATCCGCATAAGGGAGTCAAAATATCCCGTCTTTTTTAGCCAAGAAAGAGTAATTTTTCGCTCTTTCCATGCCCCGGCCGTTTTCGCATCCTTTTCGATATTCATCCTTTGGGGATTTGTCGCTTTAAGCCCAAGTAAAAGAGCCTCGCGTTTCCGTCCCAAAACAGCTATCAGCAGGTAAACTCCTCCGTAAATCATCCCACGAAACCAAATCGTCATCCCTGTATATGCAGTTAGGCACATCAATCGGATTGTCATCGACTTCCAATTCCGTTTCCAAGGTTTTATCATCCAAAGCAAACGGCAAAACGTGCTTTTTCGCTTTTTCAGCAGCGCAAGTATAAAAGAACTCCGTTGACCGCCCCGATTTTGACTTGTACCGGAATTCATCATCCAAAACCGAATGTACAAATTTTTCCAATGCGTCTATATCGTGCACTTTATATGCAAAAACCGTTTCAAAATCTTCTGGAATGTTGGATATATTCAAGCCTCGCGCTTCAACCGTATCGGCGCTTGTTTTTCCAATCTTAACCAAGTGCAGACACTGTGGATTTCTGAGGCAATAAATAATGCCTTCGATCATTTTTTTACTCAAAACTAAATTTATTCATTTATATCTTGCAGCGCATTCTTTTTCGAATCAACAATTTGAGCAACCGTTTGAATATCTTGTGCAGGATTTTCAGAATACTCCTCTGAAGGAATTTCAACACCGGTGAGCGTCTTTAAGTTATCAAGCGTTTCATGCATCGGACAGATGTCATATTCTTCCTGCTTCAAAAATTCCTCGACCGCATCATGCCGATCAATCGCTTTATCGATATCTTCTGATGTCCCTTTTTGATAAATCCCCGCATTAATCATTTGCGCATTATTATGATACACTGCCATGAGGCTACGCACATTCGATGCTGCAATCTGCGTATTGCGCCCTGTCACTCGGCGAGAAAGGCGGCTTATAGAATTGAGCACATCGATTGCCGGATAATGCTGCGCTTGCGCAAGTTTTCTACTTAGCACAATATGCCCGTCAAGCGTTCCGCGCACCTTGTCGGTAATCGGTTCATTCATATCATCTCCGTCAACAAGCACCGTGTAAAAAGCAGTTATCGTTCCTTTATCGTTGGTACCGCTGCGCTCAAGCAATTTTGGAAGCATATCGAATACACTCGGCGGATAGCCGCGCTGCGCTGGAGGTTCTCCATTTGCAAGTCCAATTTCACGCTGCGCATGGGCAAACCGCGTTACGGAATCGAACATGAGCATAACATCATTTCCCTGATCGCGGAAATATTCTGCAAGGGCAGTACACACATATGCCGCGCGAAGTCGGCAAATAGAAGGCTGATCGCTTGTCGCAACAACCACAACAGATCGTTTTAATCCTTCTTTTCCAAGATCGCGGTTGATAAAATCAAGCACTTCGCGTCCGCGCTCTCCAATTAATCCGATAATATTGATATCCGCATCCGTATTCCGCGCAATCGTACTCAAAAGCGTAGATTTTCCAACGCCGGAACCTGCAAAAATGCCTAGTCGCTGTCCCTTTCCGACCGTTAAAAGCGAATCAATTGCACGTACACCAGTCGTTATACGCCGGTTCACCGGTTTTCTTGTCATGGGATCCGGAGGAGCGGCTAACGCCGGATAATATCCGTCCGGCACAATCTCTCCAAGTCCATCGCACGGTCGCCCTGCGGCATCGATTGTCCGCCCTAAAAGATTTTTACCGACGGGCACTTGCAGCGCATCTCCCGTGCCCACAACTTCACAGCCAATTTCAATGCCTTCCGTCGGTCCGAATGCAGTCAGCTTAACGCAAGTTCCTTCAAGGCCAACGACTTCTGCCATCAGTTTTTTTCCACTTTGTAAGGAAATATGACATATTTCGCCAATCTTTGCGCATGGCCCGCGGCTTAGGATTTCTAATCCTTCCACACCGGTTACATACCCGACGTAGGAAATAGGATCGATATCGTCAATTTGAGAAAAATATTTTTCAAGGGTAAAATCAATTACACACGAAGAAGTCATTTAACCGCTCCAAGGTTAAGCGTTGCCTAAGCGGACGGAGAATCTTTTGGCCGCATAAGAGTTTTGATAGGAGAAACTTCCATTATTTTATTTTCAACTTCAGTAAGCTGACTTGAGATGCGGGCATCAATCGCGCCAAAATCGGTTTCAACGATACATCCGCCCGTCTCTACCGTCGAATCTTCGAGCACCGTAATGCCTTCAATATTTTCACAGCGCTTAATAAACTCATTTACGTTTTGAGTAGTCAGCTGCAAATCTTCAAGATTGACGCGGATCGTTACGCTCCCCCGCCCTTTTACTTTTTTGAGCGCCGCCAACACATTTCCGTTTATCACAGATTTTTGATTTTCAGAAATAACTTTAATCACCTTACGAGCCATCAGCACAACGAGTTCTACAATCTGTTCTTCGGTTTCACGGAGAATCTCTTCACGCCGCTGCATGACTCCTTCAAGCACCTTGTGCATTCGGTCGATAAGGCGGTTTACTTCTTCATTGCCTTTGGAAAACCCCTCTTCATGTCCCATCATAAAGCCGTCATTATGAGCGGCGGCACGGATTCGATCCTGTTCCTCTTCCGCTTCCGCAAGGATTTTTTGCGCCGCTGTCTGCGCATTTGACACAAGTTCTTGCGCCGCCTGCTCCGCTTCCGTTTTAATTACTTGCGCCTGATCCGTCTGCCTTTTTACTTCAGCAAAGGCAGTTTCTTCAGCCTGTTTGATAATTTCGTCCGCAGCTTTCTGAGCATTTTCAAGCATCTGCTGCTTTTCAATTTCCCAATTAGCTTTGAATTCTTCCGCTTCTCTTTGCAGTTGATCAGGAGTTGGTCCAGAATACTCGATGACCGGCTCCTCAACTTCTTCAACGGGAGTGTAATCGTGGATTAGTTTGAGTTTGACTTCTTCTGTCTGAATTTTTATCTCATTCGGTTTGAATACGCTCTTTGCCATCTAAAAACTCCTGCTACTGAACAAGCTCATCTTCGCCCGAACGTGCGATTACAATTTCTCCGCTATCTTCAAGACGACGAATCGTAGAAACAATCTTTTGTTGAGATTCCTCAACATCCTTTAAGCGCACCGGTCCCATGAATTCCATATCTTCTTTAAGCATACTCGCTGCGCGCTTCGACATATTACGGAAAATTTTATCTTGTACTTCCGTATCGACGGATTTAAGCGCTTTTGAAAGTTCCTGCGTATCGACTTCGCGAAGCACTTTCTGAATAGCGCGGTCGTCGAGCATAACGATATCTTCGAAAACGAACATACGTTTTTTGATTTCTTCCGCCAAATCCGGATCATCTTCTTCAAGCGACTCGATAATCGCTTTTTCGGAAGACCGGTCTACCAGGTTCAATATTTCTACGATACTTTCGACACCGCCTGCCGCCGTATAATCTTCGGAAGAAAGCGTTGAAAGTTTCTTTTCAAGAACACGCTCAACTTCGCGCAAAACGTCAGGAGACGTTCTATCCATCGTCGCAAGCCGCTTTGACACTTCCGGCTGAATTTCTTCCGGCAGGTTTTGCAAAATGACCGCAGCCTTTCCCGGTTCCAGATACGCCAAAATCAAAGCGATGGTCTGCGGGTATTCTTGCTGAATAAAGTTCAGCAAGTGAGCAGGGTCTGTGCGGCGGATAAAGTCGAACGGACGAACCTGCAAGGAACTGGTAAGACGGTTGATAATATCAACGGCTTTTTGACTTCCGAGCGACTTTTCAAGCAATTCGCGGGCGTAATCGATACCGCCGGTCGTAATAAAGTTCTGCGCCGCCATCAGCTGCTGGAATTCTTCCAGCACCGAATCTTTATATTCTGCATCAACTGTCTCAAGGCGCGCAATCTCAAACGTAAGCGTTTCAACCTCATCTTCGCGCAAGTGCTTCATGATCTCAGAGGAGACCTCGCTTCCCAGCGAAACAAGGAATATGGCCGCTTTCTGTCGTCCGGAAAGAGTTTTATAATCCTTGCGGTCTTTTTTTGAGGAAGACGATTTTATGCCGCCTGACTTGGCTGACTTTGATTTTGAAGCTGTATTTTCTTCTTCTGCCATCTTTTATTCCTCCATGAGCCATGTACGGATGAGCATGGCGACATCCTCAGGATGCTCTTTTGCCATATTGATTGCATTTTCCTGAAGTTCCGCGCGCCGCGATTCTTCGACAGACATCGTAACCTGCATATTCGCATCGTCCTTTGCCTCCCAAAGCGCCTTTTCGCGCTCCGCCTGCTGCCTTCTCAGCAGTTCCTCTTCACGAAGCCGTCTGCGTTTTTCAATTTCTTTCGTAATAATGCGGATCATGATAAATCCGACAAGTACCAGCGCGATTGCCGCAAGCGCAAGCAATATGGTACGCCGCGTCTGCTGCTTTCTAAAATACGCTTCATCTTCGGCGGCAAACTGGGCTTTTCTGTCAAACTGAATGTTTGTAACTGTTACCAAGTCTCCGCGGGTACGGTCATAACCGACGGCGGCGCGGACATATTCGGTAAGCGATGCAAGTTCTGCAGCCGGTACCTCCGTATACGTGCGGGCAAGCGCGCCGGTATTTTCATCTATCAGATAAGCATGCGACTTCGGATCGCGTTTTATTTCCCACACGCCGTCAACGTTGACAGAAATAGTTCGCCGCCCAACTTGCGGAGCTACCTTTTCGGTCGTCTGTTTAGTATTCATGACGTTGTTACGAGTAACGCCTGTTTCTATCGTTTCACCGATAACATTTGACATATCCGAATACACCGGAGGAGTCTGCCCTTCCGTCCCCGTCGGCCCCTGAGGATTAAATCCCGTGCCGCGGTGTTCTTTTTTAACCTGCTGTTCTGAGATAGGCAGCGTATCGCGGTATTCAGAATCGTCATACGGCGTGTCAGGATTATCAGGACGAATAACAATCGGAGAATACTCAGTTGAAGTACTCGATTTTTCGGACATATCCATATCTATCGTAACATTTATGTCGCGAATACGGTCATCGGTATAAAATTTCTGGAGCGCTTTTAAAACGGCCGCGCGGAGCTTTGACTCTTCAGCATGTCGGAGCTTCTGCTGTTTTTCGATGATAGAAACACGGTCGCTTTCGGCCATTCCTTCAAAATCGTTGAGTACCTTGCCGTCTGCATCGGAAATCGTCAAATTTTCAGCGGTCAAACCTTCGACTGCGGTCAAAATGAGACGTTGAATCCCAAGTACGCGCTTACGGTCAACGGCAATGCTGCTGTTAGGAGTCGTTTTCAGTATTACGCTTGCTGAAACCGGCTTTTGGTCGGCGGCAAACAACTGATTTTCCGGTAAGACGATTGTAACAAATGCAGCTGATACGTCAGAGATCGCTTCAAGATGCTGCTTTAAAGATTGGGTAATAGAATTTTTAAGCCGGACGTTTTGCTCCGCATCGGTTGTCGACCAACTGCGCTCATAATAGCCGGCAAACGGATCGATATTCGATGGAACTAGCCCCTCACTAATGAGGATGCTCCGCATTCTGCGTGCGGTATCTTTATCCGCAACGGAAATATATCCATCCGCCGACACATACGCTTCAACATTTTCCTGAGATATGCGATCCAGAATCTGGCTTTTCGACGTTTCATTTGTAACCGGCGCATTAAAAATACGTACGGTCGTCGGGGTTGCAGACACACGCGCCGCAATAATAACAGCGGCAACAACGGCCGCCGCCACGCCTATGAGTATGATTTTTTTTAATACGGTACCGTTTTTCCAGAAATTCTGGATTTTTTGCACCGGCTTTTTCAGCCATTCGTTCATCTCTGCCCTCCCGAGAACGACCCGTTAAGATATTTCAAATCGCCCGCCGCATACACGCGGACTTTTGAAAACAAAATGCGTTTTTTCAAACGCCCTAGCGCGTAGTCGTAATTTCTGACCAGCCTTGCACCAAGCGGTCAATTACGCTTTTTGTAAGGTTGAGCGATAAACGAGCCTTAGACATGGCAATCGTAACGTCATGGATATCCACCGAGTTAGGATCTACCAACACTTGCTTTTCAATGTCAGCAACGCGCATCTGCTGATCGTTCATCTTTTTTACCGCATCGATTAAATAATCTTCAAAAGAGATGCGATTTTTCTCGAAACCGGTACGGGCGGCATTCGCGCTGTCTATTGTAATATTTTTTGAAACCGGCTCAATCGAACCGGAAGCGGCAATTTTTGCGCTGCCGTAATGGGACGCATTGGTACGCGCCATCTGCAATGTTCCGAATTCAGGTATTTTCATCTTCCTTCCGTTTGCTCCCGATTATAGAATAATTAGCGTCCTATTTCCAGCGCCGCAGAAAACATGGTCTTTGCGCCTTCGATAACCGTAGAATTTGCCTCATACGCCCGCGATGCGGCAATCAGGTCAACCATTTCATTTACGATATTTACGTTTGCGTATTCAACATAGCCTTTATTTGGCCCGCTTTGAATCGCATCCGCATGGTCGGGATCGTAAACCAGCCGCCCCTGCGACGTATCTTTTACAATTTCGCGAATGCGTACCCCTCTCCCTGCTCCTTGATCCAAATCTGACGGAGTAAAAGGACTGCGCCACTGCACGTTTTTGTCGGCAATCGGCTCAAAGATAACGCGGGAACGCTTGAACGCTCCCCCGTCCTGACTGCGCGTAGAAGACGCATTCGCAATGTTATCCGCAATTACATCAGTTTTAAGCCGTTCGGCGCTCATACCCGTAGCGGCGATATTGATACTGGAAAAAAGTCCCATGCAAATCTCCTTGTTTTACACTATTTACGCAACGCCGTTTCAACCTGCGAAAATTCAAATCCGGTAAGCTGAGTAAGCAGCCGGTACTGCATCTGTATCTGGAGAATTGCCTGCGCCTCTGTTTCGGCATCGACATTATTCCCATTTGCTTTTGCACTCGTCGTGTAATCGAGCACACGGCGCGGTTCTACCTCTCGGTAATCGTACGGTTCATTGAGCGCAATATGGCGTTCATCCGTCCGCGTCAGCTGAAAACCGTTTTTCGCCAGCTCTTCCGATTCAAAGGCGCGTTTAAGTTCGCTTTCAAAGTTGACGGACGTGCGCTTAAAATTGCCGACTTCGGCGTTAGAAAGATTATTCGCAGTCACTTGATAGCGCAGCGCATTGGCATCCATTGAGCGGTGGAGTAAATCGACCGATTTTGTAAACGAGTTCATAGTATAAGTGTCGGAATTTATGCACAGGAGTTTATATTTTTCTGTAGCAGCGGAATCTGCGGTAACGGATGATTTTATGTTCATTGCCCGTTAGCGCAAGAAAACTATATCCTGCGCTATTACGCTCAAAGCTCCTGAAATATAAAATCCTGCAAAAAGAATTCAGGATTGACCGCGCCCATATTCAGCCGTATCTCCCAATGAAGATGCGGGCCGGTTGCAAGACCAGTCGCGCCGGAAAATCCTATTTTTTCGCCGTGTTTTACCGATTGACCTTCTTTGACCGACAAAGAATCGAGGTGATAGTACAAACTGTAGAGGCCGGGCAGATGTTCGATTACAACGCTCCAGCCGGTTGAAATGCGGTTTTCCGCCAGCGCAACTTTGCCTTCCGCGCAAGTATGCACCGGAGTTCCCTTCGGAACGCCGTAATCAATCCCGTAATGCAACGAAGTGCTCGTCTTTTTATCAGTATATTCAAACACGCGTCGATCGCCGAATGTTGCCGTAATGCGTTTTGACGCAACCGGAACGGAAAACGCTTTAAGCGCATACACGTCCGCTGCCGTTACCGTTTCTAAAATCGTATTGAGCTTTTCAATTTGCGAAAGCCGTTCCGCCCCCATATTCTGCCGGATGCCGGTATTCCGCGCGTCAAGCGGAATACGCTCCGATACGAACGTCTTTGCTTCAAGCTGGAAAGGGAGCGCGACCGCCTCTGACTGCACTCCTGAAACAGAAACAATAACCTTGAGCGCATACCGTTCTCCGGCATCAAGCCACGTAGAAAGCGGAATGCCTGCAAGCATTTCAATATGCGCCGAACGCCGTTTTTTGGGCGGAACCGTAAAAAATTGAGCAGTATCAATTTGCTTTTCGCCTTTAAAAAGCTGCAAAACCGCCGCTGTTTCCGCGCCGTTCTTTTTCGCAATGCCGCGGGACAATTTGAGCGAAAGCCGCGCAAATACCGCATCTCCGGGAGCTGCCGCTTCGTTATACGTGATGCTGCCGCCAAAGCTTTGCTCCTGAAAATTTACCGAATTGACGGCAGCAAGCGGAAGGGCTGCAAAAAATAACAGCGCCGCCCCGATTTTTTTTAAAATATCCATCTCAAACACCTCTTTTTTGTGCGTATTTCTTGTAATGCGCCTATATATCCGCAAGGGAAATCGGTTCGATTCCGTCGCTTGCCGCTTGCACTTTATGCGCCCCGTTTTTTAAACGCTCGATAAGCAGTGCAAGTTCCGCATCATCAAGGATATGTTCTCGGATAAAGTGAGCGCGCATCAGCGCTTCTAAATCAGCTGCAACCGCCGGATCCTCCCCTGTCATATTCCGGAAACTATACTGCAAGAGCCTTCGGCTCCGGTATTCGCCGACGCCCGTGCGCCAACTCCGCTCATAATCATCGGCAATCATCTGCCACGAAGCGCCGCACAGCGCAGCAAACACCGCGCTTGTCATGCCCGTTCTGTCAATTCCGAGCCGACAGTGCATGTAAAACGGCGCCGGATGCGTCAGCATAAAGCGCGAAAGCCGCTGTAGCGCATGGGAATATTCTGCAGCGTCCGCATGGTAATACACCAAATTGTAATCCAAATTGAGCGTAAGCGAATTGCCCGCCCGCTCCGCCGCCTGCACCAGCGCAGACATCGCCTCTCCAAGCGCTGCCCGCGCCCGCTCATACCCGCTCAAAGAGATAATAGATTGCACCTCGCATTTTGCAAGCTGTTTTTGCACACAATCTAAGCGGATATTCTCCGTATTGAGAGCCGGCATCGACTGTTTAAATGGGTGGTAGCCGCGATATAGGCACACTGTCCCTGGAACCATTCGAAAATTCGCAATGTCGGAGCAATCTTCAGAAGCGGCGAGATTAAATGTTTTTATCTCCCGCGTTAGCTCAAGCGCCTTAATCCGTTTAAGCTCCGCGACATCATCTTCGTCCTTGAGAATGAGCTTATTTTTCAGAAATGAATGACTTTCCGGCTCCGGAGCGTCTTTAAGCGCACGGTACGCGCTGCGGGAAACCGTAAAAAACATGAATTCAGGAAAACCGGTATTGCCCGGAATGTTGACTTGAGAAAAATCTTTTTTGAGCGTGTAGCGCACACATCCGCCGTCCGTTTTTTTTGTCAAAAGCCACGCAGCGTCCGCCGTGCATAACCATCCGTTGAAGCTGCCTGAAACATACACATTATCATCGTCCGCGATGCCCGCATACTTTTTTGCATCGCAGTAAAACTCAATGTCCCCGCCAATAAACCGAAAGCCCGTTTCGACATACGTCCGTTCAGACATATATGCACCTCCCTGCTCCATTGTTTTATGCATCGGCCGCCCTTTTCAAAAGAAATAGAGCATAAGCTTAACACGTTTTATGCCGCAATTTCAAACGCCCCGCCTCGTACTGCAGACCGCTCATTTTGTTTTTTGCAGCGAGTCCACCCCATAATAATAGCATCGGTTAATAAGAGCATGTATACGTTCTGACCAATTATCATAAAAAGCAGTCCCCCAGTCCGTAAAAACTGAAAAATAAAGGAATGGGAGCAATGTGAACCGAAGTCAATACAGTAGACACAAAACAGTGCTCGTTTAAGCCGCAAGGTTCTAAGACGCCTTCAAACAGGTTCTAAGGGGGATATCTTCCTTTTTAGGACAGAATGAAATGCTTCGATGCAAACATTATCGTATGGGCATCCCTTTCTACTATAGGAATGGCGGATTTTTAATTCAGCCGGAGCCGATTCAAAAAGATTGCTCGTATACTAACTTCCCATATCCGACTGGAAAATTATTCCCTCGGTATGCTTTACATTCAGAGCTGCTTTTCTGAGAGCCTTGAGTGCAAGCTGTGCATCCATGATTTTGCCAAATGCCCAGCCGATTATTTTTCTTGAATACAAATCTTCAACTAAACGCTTGGTACGTCCAGCCATCGGTATGAATGTACGTGATGTCCGTGCACTATTTCTGATTGATTGAAGCGGCGGTACAATCTCGATTCATGATATTCTCCTTCTGTTCGATATTTATCTCAGCCTTTACAGGCTGGTATTTCTTTACAATGACAGACTTTATACCTAGAGCCGCCATCCGTCTCTGGATTCTCTTGAGGCTCGCCGTCTGGCCTTCATTACGAAGAACATTGAAAATCATTGGGGCTCCAGAGCGTCTTTTGCTGTCGTAATAAACTTTTAGAATTTTAGAATCCAGTTCATCATTGCTGACTTGTGTCTTGGCCGGTTTACGCTTTGAATCTTTGTAATAGGAACTTCGATTCAAATGCAAAGCCGTGCACATTGTTGCGACTGGATTCGAAGCCTTGAAGTTGTTTACGAGCGTTATTTTATTTTTTACTGTGTTTTGGCGAATATGGCTGCGGCTTTTTTTAGGATTTCGTTCTCCATTTTAAGCGCGGCTATTCGTCTTTGCATGGCTTTTACATCAGCCTGCGGTATCGTCTCTCCTGCTTCGGTTTTAGAAATGATGCCATAGCGCTTTTTCCATCAGTGGGTTGTCTGTTCAACTAAGCCTTATTCGCCGGCAAGCTCCTTTACGTTTTTGCCATTTTCATAGAGTTCAGTGATCTGCTTTTTGAACTCTTCTGTGTCATGTTTATTTTTTGCCCCCATGCTGCTTTCGTTTGGTTAAAAGATATTATGCAACAGTTTTTGTGTCTATGGAGTTGTACTGAGTCTATTCTTAATTCATATGCATCCTTTAGAGCTCGTATGCAAAGCTCTTTTTTCATGTTATTTGTCCATCGCAACTGCGATTATCTCTCCAGCAAAGCAGTCCATCATTGGCGCAATATACAACTTTCCATCTTTGCACGGAAATGAGCGTTATGTCAGTCAGCCATTTCTTGTTAGGTGAATCTGCGCTAAAGCCTCCTTTCAGAAGATTTTCAGGCTTTTTGCGCCTTTCTGTCGGATTTTGGAAGGCCGTCAGGGCTTATTCGGCTCTTATGCAGGCGGTCATCTCTAAAACCTTGCCGGATTTTAGAGATGACCTACGAGTTTAAAGTGTAAGTCTGTGTGCCGCAATGGCTTACACTTTAAACATCGCAACTAACAGCAAGGAAAAGTGCTCTGATTACCGTCGAAAGAGACTCTTTTATGCCTCGCTGCTCAAGCGCCAATCGTATTCTCTCTATATCTCAAGTTTCGTTTTCAGTATCTTGTGAAAGAATCTTGTGTATTTCGACTAGAAGAAGTTGCCAGCATTTCAGCTTTGTTACGGTTTTGTCCGATGCTATCCTCTCTTCTTTTACTTTTTGGCTTCTGGCCTTCATCCTGTCAGCAATCGTATAATAAATGCACCCCAGCTGCACGGCTGCCTTTTTTACTCCTAGCTCATCTGAAAATAGCAACGCCTGTTCCTAAAAGTCTTTACTGTATTTGGCCATTGTTTCCATTCCTTTATTTTTCGGGTTTTTAGGTCTGCACTTTTATGATAACGATTCACTACAAAAATACGTAAAAACCGAAGGTATAACTTAGGCTGCTAACAGTGCGCGACCCCGTTAATCGTCAAGTTTTCTACAGAAAACTCATGGGAATCAATTTTTCAACCTCTCTTAATTCACTGTCGGTATCATTTTTTTCAAAAGTTGATTTCCTTGCTGAAAACATGCTTACTATAGCTAATTGCCTTCTAAAACGGCATCCAGAGCCCGTGAAACGGAATCATATAGATGAATACAGCCAGCAACCTTTCGCTTCAAATCACTCCACGTGTGCTCAATAGGATTGTATTCCGGTGAATACGGCGGCAGAAAAATCA
>CAUTOX010000003.1:0-63247 GCA_963539665.1 uncultured Treponema sp. | reverse complement strand
TCCGCTGCGATAAGCGTTCGTCAAACCGTTTGATTACATCTCCGATCGACTTTTGCGCATACAGCGCGCCCGCCGCGCATAACGCCAAAACTGCAACAACAAATCTTTTCATCTTTTTCTCCATAAAAATAATTTTTAAGCTGTTACTCATCTCCAAAAATGATTTTCAGACAATCGGGGCGGCAGGAAACCGTGCCAACACCGTCCCAGTTAGCTTTATTCGAATAAAAGCGAAATCCGCGCGTCTTCCATAAAACGCTTTTGCCCCGCCTCGCGAATGTCGTACTGATAGTTGCCGTTTACTTGTGTTACGATAACGTCATATTTATATCCCGCTTTGAATTTATAAGGAGATATTGACATTTGGGGAGAATCGTCGAATACAAGCGAGAGTGCGCCGTATAATTGCTCTCCTGAATTATTTTCAACAGGAATTTCATAGACATCGGTACGCCCTGCATCTGTATAACTAAGGCCTTTTTGATTCTTTAATGCACTTACGCCATTGTTAAATATCAAACCGGTATCGGCACCATTTTGTAAACTTACAAATGCAACATTGTATTTCATGTTTGGTTCCGCAGGGCCTACGAAACATATCGGAACCGAAGCGCCGCCAAGCGGTTCCGGCGATACTCTTCGGACATCGCTTCTTCCTCCGTTGTGCGAAGCCTTTTCTCCCGTATTAGGATTGATAAATACAAAGGTCGGATAAAGCTGGTAGTCGCGCCCGTCATCGCGGGGAGCAAGGTAAATACGTTTGCCGATTTCAAACGGCAGCACGGTTGCAATACATTCTCCGTGAACAGGATCGTTTATGCGCAATTCCAAAACGCAATTAAAAGACTCATTGCTTGCATACACGCAAAACTGCTGACTTGCATCGATGACGCTCGGAATAATAATCCGGCTGACATCGTTTTCATCGGTTAAGTCATAGGTAACGAGAGCCGTATAGATAACCTCCTCTGCCGTAATGTGCGGTTTGTTCATCGCCGCAGCCTTTACCGCGCGGATTGCAAAGGTTCCGCGCTCGTGATTGTCCGGAAGTTTCCGCAGATCAAACGACCGCGAGCTGCCGGCTTTTATTCCTCCGAGAATGATTTGACGCTCCGTGCGTCCGGCAAAAATCACCGCATCCGCGTCCAGCTGGTTTTCGATAATCAACGAACCTTTTTCATCTTTAAAAGAAATGGACTGTTTTCCGCCTTTCTTTTTGCTTTTTGAAAAAGCCGTTCCCGTCCACACCGTTAAAACCGCCGCCGCAATCACGAGCGCTTTCATTGCAGTTCTTCTTTTCATCGTATCCTCCGTAAAAACAGTTTTCTTTCTATATAATTGATATGTTTGCTTCCCCCGCAGGACGACTTACAAGCCTGCCGCCTGTCCGGTTGCGTTGAGCCGCGCCGCACAGGATGAGCCGTAATCCGTCTCCGGCCCGTTCCTGACAATGGACGCAAACGCTCCGGCAAAACCGTAGTCCGCGCACGGCGCAAAGGATTTAAGAAGCCGATAGGGCGAACCGGTAAACTCGCGCCGCCACAGTTGAACGCCGCTTTGCGCGTCAAAACCTGCGATAAACGGAACGCCTCCAAGCCCAGAGCCTTCTTCCGCCCGGCACACGCCGCTTGCAGTCAGTTCGCGGCTTTGCGCGTTAAAATGCACTGCGGCGATGTAGGAAAAAGGCGCTCCTCCGCGGTAAAAAACATCTGCGCTTCTTTCCACGCCGACTTTTATGATGACCGCTTCCGATTTTTCAGTGTCCGCGATTTCGCCGCCGGCATAGAGCGTGCCGGAATCGTCCTGCGCAGCGGCAGCAACAGAGCGAATTTTATTGTTCAAAGGAATTGCTTCCGCGCGTCCATCCTCGGACACGGCATACAACACCGACGGCAAAGGCAGCCCCTCTTCCGTGTACGGATTGCAGAATAGGAAAAGCGTTTTTGACGCGGCGCTATAGACAGGAATTGCCGAAGCGATTGTGCCTGCTGCATTAGGAGGAAGATGCAGCGGCAGCCGCCGGTAGTGCAGCGCGTTTTTGGCGGCGGAAATAGTTGCAAGCAGCAGCATCCCTGCATCATCAAAGCCGACTGCCGCACATGACGCGGCGGAAAGCCGTGTCATTGCACCAAATCCCGCGCACTCAGAATAGATTTTGCCGTCCGCAAGGGTTCCATCCGGCGTATACAATTCCGCAAAGCCTGCGAACCGTCCGTCTTGAATGCGCTGCCCTGCCGCAAGTACAAAGCCATCGTCCAAAACGGCAACGTCGTACGCGCTGCCTTCTGGAGAAATGCCGGTCGAGCGCGTAGTCCAGCGAACAGCTCCCGCGTTATCCACACCGCGGAGCGCGGGGCAAAAGTACGAATTGCCGTTTGCGTCGGTAACTTTTTGCCTGCCCGCAGCATAAAAAACATTTCCGCCGTCCGTTCCCGTTGCCGCCGCAATTTTTTCGATGATAAAAGACGAGTCTTCCGCTTTCCACAACGGCTCGTTGACGGCAAGAAGCGGGCGTTCGTCTTCTTTTACAACCTGCTTGCCGTCGAACACGTAGGTGTACACGTAGCCGGCGCGGAGAGAGGTATTTCCCAAAAGCTGATAGTTTTTCCGGTCTGCGGAAACAGAGACTTTGACCGTCCGCAATTCTTCTTTCGATTTTAAGATTTCATACGCCGCAGTTTTTGCCGGAGCGATGTTGTGCTCGGATTT
Source organism: uncultured Treponema sp. (assembly GCA_963539665.1). GTDB lineage: Bacteria > Spirochaetota > Spirochaetia > Treponematales > Treponemataceae > Treponema_D. Next base: position 60,538 of record CAUTOX010000003.1, on the reverse strand, counting down.
TGCCTCGCGGGTATTAATCCGCCCGTCAAGACAAGAGGCAAAAATCGTTCCGGTTCCGTTGGTGAGCTGCATACTCTGTTTGGATTTATTGCGCACGACGATGTATGCTTCGCGTATATCTTTGCTCAGAGGATTTTCGATTGAAACGGCGTTTTGCCGGTCGGTTATCTGGACTTTAGCATTGTGCGAATAGAATACCGACTTGGACAGCGGGATTTTATACGTAACCGTCCAGCCGTCATACAGTTCGCTATCGTGCAGGGGAAAGGAATTTTCAACAGATTCGCCTGAGCGGAGCGTTTTTCCGTCAATGCTTATCTCGAAACGCGAATTATTTACGACCGTTGCGCGGAACGTGTTATCCGTAACGGCAACTTTACTGGTCTTACAGGCGGCTTGGACAAAAACCGCCAAGCCGATACATAATAAATACGGTAATTTCTTCATATTCTCATTGATGCAGCAAATGCCGCCAGAATCCTTGTGCGGGCACGGCGGCGAGAAATAAACACAGATTCAGCCGCTGCCGAACCCGTGTTCTGAAACATTTAGTTTTCCATGAAAAGTTCAATCCGAGCATCTTCAAGCAAACTTTTTTGACCTACTTCGCGGATGTCGTAATGGTAGCCGCCGTCCGCATCTTTACAAATCATTTCATACATATATCCCGGCTTGAATGTATAACCGCCGATGGACATTTCCGTATATTCATTGAAGGCACAGGTAAGTGCTGTATACATCCGTCCTGCTTTATCAAGACCGGTATCCAATTCGTAGACATCGGAACGGCCCGGCGCTGTAAATCTCCGTCCGCGCTGATTTGGAAGCGATGTTCTCGAATTGCGGAATTCCATACCCGCTTTCGTATCATTCCGTATCGTCAAGAATGCCAAACTGTAACTCACGTTATGATTTTTAGGAGAATCAAAGACAACCGGCGTAAATTCTCCGCCGACAGGATCGGGATCCCGCACTTCAACATTCTCTTTGCCTGGAACATTCAAAACAGTTTTTTCATTTGTGCGCGGATCTACATAGACGAATTGCGGGAAAAATTTATATCCTTTACCGGTACCTTTTGGAGCAAGATAAACGCATTTGTCGGATTCGAGCGGCGCAAGAGTCGCAATGGCTTCACCGTTCGGCTTTTCAAGACGAACTTCCACAACAAAGTTTTCCGAAGCATTTGTAAAATATACGCAATATTTTTGCTCCGCATCAATATCCCTGTAGATGGTTAGTTCCGTTATGGCTTTTGCGTCTTTCAAATCATAAACAACCAATCCTGTATAAATGATGTCAGTGTCGGTAATTTTGCTCTTGCCTCTATATGCATTATAGGTAGCAACTCTAACTAACAGGGAACCGTTTGACGGCAACCCGGGAATTTTACTCAGGTCAAAGGTACGTCGCTCGCCACTCTTAATGCCTCCCAGTATTACGTCGCGACTAATGTGTCCGACAAAGACAACCACATCTTGCTTGGTATTATTCGTCATTGCCAACACCCCGGGTTCGCTCTTAAAGCTTATATCCTTCTGCTTTAACGTAACGGTGTTCCCGCCCGAACCGTTTCCTTTCGGCGTACTGCCGCACCCGACTATAACTGCTGCGGCAAACAAAAGCGCCGGCAGAACCAACAGAGCCCTTTTTTTCATAGGATGCCTCCAATAAATGAAATACATCAATATATTAATTTCTCTATGTTTCAAAATTAAAATATTGATGCTATTTTACATCCTAGTTCAATATCTTAATCTTGTAAAGTTATTAGCATCACTATTTTGGTACTGTTCGGTATGAGTTTTAAGGACAGGCTTCGGGAAGAAATCGAATATAAAGGATTGCTTGTAAAGGAAATATCATCGCAAGTGGGAATCAGCAACAGCACTTTTTTATCATACATCGATGCGCGCGCGGTTCTTCCGAATGTCGAAACGGCGGTAAAAATCGCGCAGGCGCTCGGCGTGTCGGTCGAGTACCTTGTTACCGGCAGCGATACTGTTTTGGAGGCGCGATACGCCGACTTAAAAGAAATTATCCGCGATCTTGCCATGCTGTCTCGTCCGCAGCTTGAAACCGTAAAGCCGATGATTCATGCGTTGGTAAAATAAGGGGCAACGGGACTTCGCGCCGCTTGCATCCGGCTCGCGGAGTTTGTAATTCCGAATTATCATGCCGCGCACAAGTCTTTATAACTCGTGATTGTTGCTTTCATGCGCGACGCGTTCGATGGGATTTTCCAAAAAGCGGAATTTGACGCATTTGGCTTCGGTATACGCAACTTCTTCCTTATAAGTAGGCATTTCGTTGTGCGGGCGGCGGTACAGGACTTCTACAATTTCTGCGGCCGACATCGATTTCAAGAATGCGCACAGAGAGCACGAGGCTTACGCGCGGTGTGCATATTTTCTTGTAGCGCATGGAGATAAGTATTATTCTGAGAATCTTGTGCGGCATCGCAATGTCGATTGAAAAATCATAATCAACAGAGGCTTTTGCCGTGCGCGTATACAAATAGCGCAACCGCGTCCCAACAGAGCGCCGAACGTCATCCAATTTCCGAAGAGGCCTCCGCGCGTTCCGCCTCATTATAAGATGTTTATAATTTTTAAGTCTTTCCATTGCCGTAAACAAGCAGGAGCGAGCGGTCAAGGTGCTCTATTGGGCATCTCGAAAAACTCGCTTTTTGCGATTTTTTTTCGAGATTGCAACGAGTTGTAACTTGGTGGATTCTCGCGAGTTACAACACCGCATTTTCAAAGTTACCTCTAAAAACTGAGGTTTTTAGAGGTTCCCTATCATAATCCCCATCCACCTGCCTGACGGCTATTCTTGCGGCATTCTGTTGGCGGCGGCGCGGCGGAGCTGTTCTGCATAGTCGATCATCGCGTAAAAAAGCGCGGCAAATTGCGCTGTTATATTTCGGATAAAAAGAAAAATATTTTTGTTCCGGCGGGGAGTCCGCGCAGCTGCTGCAAAGATAATCGTATTCCATGTACTGAAAATTTCCGGAATAAAACTGATTGTAATCGAAAGCGTTGCGGCCGTATGTAATTTTTTTGCGGCAGGGATAATGCGAACCAGCGCGTTTTCAATCGTATAAAATGCGTCGAATAATTCAAGGCGGGATGTCGTTTCAAACACAACCATTGCCGACACGGACGTAATATAAAACCGCACAACGTACAGCGAGCCGTCAAAAAACCCGTCATAGTTGATAAGGTCGCCGAGCGTTTCTATGTTTTCGGTACGCAAGGAACGCAGAAGAATCAGCGGGATTCCGATAGCGGCGATAAATTTCATCTTTTTAAGACTGGCAAGCGGCGTTCTCGCGCAAAAAAACAATACCGCTTGAACGACAAAATAAAAAGCTGTCCGCCACCACACAAGCATATCGGCAGGTATTACGGAATCCGTCAAACCGAAATACGCTCCGTTGCTGAATGTCCGAAAGCAAATCACCGAAAGCAGCATGAATTTTGCAAGCGCAGGGGTGCGGTGCAGCGGAGAATCGCCCTGCCGGTAAGAAAAAAGCGCCGCATTACGAACGCCCATATTTCCGCCTTTACGCACTTTACGCATCCGGCCCCCAAAACAGCTCTTGCACAGCCGCGTATGATTGCAGCGGATTCCGGATGCCCCATTGCTCCAGATTGAGCTTCACTCCGTCAGTAGGCGCACCGGAAAACCGGACTTCCCCATTTTCCAAAACAATAAAGGTATCTGCAAGCGCAAGAATCTTTTCAAGCTCATGCGTCAGGACAATGACAGTAATGCCGCCCGTCTTCAGTTCCTGTAAAATGGCGCACACTTGCTGCACTCCGGGAAAATCGAGATTCGCAAACGGTTCATCGAAAATAATAATTTCCCGCTTCATCGAAAGAATGCCTGCAACGGCAAGTCGGCGCTTTTCCCCTCCAGAAAGCAGCCGCGCCGGAAAATCCTTTTTTTCCGTAAGCCCGCAGCAAGCCAACGTATCATGCAGCCTTTGATTTATTTCCTGCCGCGGAAGGCGCATATTCCGTAAACCAAATAAAATATCTTCTTCCGGCGTTTCGCCCAATATTTGCGCATCCGCATTCTGAAACACCAATCCGACATCGCCAGCCGTTATGCTTCCCTCGCTCGGTTCATCCAATCCTGCAATCAGCGACATCAGCACGCTTTTGCCGGAGCCGTTCCGCCCGCAAATGACGGCAAATTCCCCCTTCCGAATGGTAAGGCTTACAGCATTGAGCGCGCGCTTACCGTTTGGAAAAATGCGCGAAACATTTTCGATTTTTACGGCAGCTTCCGGCGTCATGTTATCCAAGATAATTGAGCAGAACTGGACGGATTTTTTTCGTCAGAATGACCATGATGCACTGCTTGATGAGGTTGCCCGGAATAAACGGGAGAAGCGTAACGGCCAGCACCTGCGCCATTGTCTTTTCCGGCAGCAAATAATGGAAGCGCATAATTCCCAGCGCAAACAAAACGATATTTGCCCCAAACGCCGCAACTGCAAGCCATACCCATTCCATGACTTTCGTTTTGACGGACGGCGCGGCAGATTCATCGCCTTGCTGAATCTTTTTCATTCTACCAAGCGTAAAATGAATAATCAGCCCAGCCGTCAGCGCACCGAGCATATAGCCGATTAAAAAACCGCCGGTAAAGCCTTTCAGAATAATTTGAATGCCGCCCTTGCCCGTAAAAATCGGCAGTCCAAAGCTGCCCAACGCCAGAAAGATAAAAACCGCCGCTGTGCCGTAAATTGGGCCAAGCAACATACCGGAAAGCAACGCCATCATATCCTGAATGGTCAGCGGAACGCCGCCGGGAAGCGGCAAATGAATAAAGCACCCCGCCGAAATAAGCGCCGCAAACAGCGCCGTCATAACCGTCTTTTTACCGAATCCATTTGATTTGTTCATAATTGTAAACTCCTTGCACTTGAAAGGGTAACAATTCTCAGAATTTTGGTCAAGCAGGCAGGAATCAATGGGAAGATGCGGTAGCAGGTAACTCTCCGCCTAGCCGCGCTTTTCGCAGTACTTTTTTTATGGTAAAACTGACTGTACGCGCTTCTTCCGAGAGGCCGGAAGCGCACAAGACGGCGAACGTTGCACACCCATGCGCACGGGACGCGGCAGGAATGAAAGCATGATAGATTGTTATAAAATTTTAGAGGTACGGCCGGGCGCAACTGCTGCGGAGATAAAAAGAGCGTATCGCCGGAAGGCAAAGTTGCTGCATCCCGACATGACGCAGAAGCAGGAATCGGAAGCGTTCCGGATGCTGGTGGAAGCCTACGAAATCTTAAATGATTTACGCCGGCGCGCGATATTTGACGAATCGTATTCAAGCTCCTTCCGTGAAAAACGAGAGGCCTCGTCCGGCTTCGACTACCGGCTCTGGCTTTCTGGGCGGCAGGATTCTGAAAGTCGCGCCAAACTCATCTTTTTCGACTTGATGCATGGGAGAGAAGATGATGCCGTCAGCGAATTCAAACGAATGTCGATGGAGCATGCGGACTTTTCGCTCAAGCATTGGTTTTCGCGCGAAGATTTTATGGACTTCGGCTACATCCTTGCAGAAGAGCTTGCTTTACGTGGAGAGTTTTACGATGCATTCAATCTGCTTGAACAGATTATCAGAATGGAATACAGTTACGCCTACTTTAGGATATTTTTTCCTGAGGTACTCGACTTTACGCTGAATATTTTGCGGCGCAGCATTGAGGGAACCGTGAACGATGAACTTGCGCTCGATGTGTGGGAACGTGCGCTTGATTTGGGATTTTCGGACGCGGACGATGCGTTTTTCCTGACGAAGATGGCAGAGATATACGCAAAATTAGGGGATGTGCGGACGGCCTCCATTTGTACGGAGGAAGCGGCGCGGCTTTCCCCGCATAAAAAACAGAGGAAAAAATGATACGACTCAAGAATAACGAAGAAATTGCCGGCATTCGGAAATCATGCCGCCTGCTTGCCGATATGTTTAAAGCGGTCATTCCCGAAGTAAAACCCGGCATTACCACGAAGCAAATCGATACGCTCTGCAAGGATTTTATGCTGGCTCACGGCGGAAAGCCGGCGTGGTATCGGGAAGATTTTCCGGGAGCAGCCTGCATCAGCATCAATAACGAGGTTATCCACGGCGTTCCGTCTAAAAAGCGGGTCGTCCGCGATGGCGATTTAGTTTCGCTGGATGTCGGAATCGACCTTGACGGATACATTAGCGATTCGTCCCACACGATATTGGTCGGGAACGTCAAACCGGAATGGCGAAAACTTGACGAAGTTACCCTTGAATGCCTTGCGGCCGGAATCGCAGCCTGCCGCGCAGGAAACCGAATCCGCGATATTTCAAATGCGGTGTACCGCATCGCTAAGCAGCACAACTACGGCGTAGTGTATGACTATTGCGGGCACGGAGTCGGCTTGGAAGTCCACGAAGACCCAAGCATCCCGAACTGCCCAAGCGACGGCCCGAACCCGCGCATACAAGCCGGAATGGTGCTCGCCATTGAACCGATGATCAACCTCGGCGTGCCGGATGTCTACACGGACGACACCGGCTGGACTGTCGTAACCGCGGACGGCCTTGCCTCTTGCCACGAAGAACACACCGTCGCAGTCTTCGCCGACCACACCGAAATCCTTACCGACTTGAATTACCAATAGGGAACTTCTAAAAACTTAAGTTTTTAGAGGTAACTTTGAAAATGCGATGTTGTAACTCGCGATAATTCAGCGAGTTACAACTCGCCGCAATCTCGAAAAATCGCAAAAAGCGAGTTTTTCGAGATGCCCAATAGGATGAATTGCCAGCAGGCGGGAGCCGCAGATGTCCCCGCTTGCGGCTGCATCCAGTCCCGCTGTCCGCCTATCTTCTGGAGCGATAATTTATACTCATCAACAGTCCGATGCAGCTGATGGCGGTCAGGAGGGAGGAGCCGCCGTAGGACAAAAAAAGAAGGGGGATGCCGGTAATGGGCATGATTCCCATCACCATGCCGACATTTATAAAAAAATGAATCATAAACATACCGAGTATGCCGGAGGCGATGTAGGTGCCGAATTTTGTCGATGCAATTTTGATGATGTGAATGGTGCGGAACATGATAATCATGTAAAGTCCAAACACGAGTATCCCGCCGAGAAAGCCCAATTCCTCTGACAGAATGCTGAATATAAAATCCGTCGATTGTTGCGGCAAAAAGCGGTAGTGGCTTTGCGTGCCGTGCAGGAAGGAGCGCCCCATGAGGCCGCCTGCGCCGATGGCGATCTTCGATTGGATGATGTGCCAACCGGAGTTGCGCGGATCCGCCGACGTATCCATAAACACGATGAGCCGACGTATCTGGTATTCTTTTAAGACTTTGCCGGCGCCGGACGATGCGACCAGTCCTATTGCAATGATGGCGGCGGCATACGAAATCCAATAGTAGTAGCGCGGGCCGTGAAAGTACCGGCGGAATACCGCGCTCATCAAGGCGATTGAGCCGGACGCGATAATCAAAATGCCTTTCAGCTTAAAATTGGAAAGCGCGGTGATGAGCAGCACCGAGTTGTGCGCGATAAACTCGTTCCATACCGGCAGGACGGTAAAAATAATCGTTGCGCTGCCAGAGCACAGTAAAAACAGGACGTAGCGGTTCGGCAAGCCCGCCATAAAGCACATGATAAAGAAAATCGGGATGTAAACGGATGCGGTGCCGAGGTCCGGCTGCACTAAAATAAGGCCTGCCGGCAGCGCGAATATTGACATGGCGATGACGAGCCGTTTAAGCGGTTTTTCATCCGTTGATTTTTCAAGATACCGCGCAAGCGTCAGGATGAATATTACCTTGCCGAATTCCGACGGCTGAATGCCGAAGTCTCCAAGCCCGATCCAGCTTCGCGCGCCATTGACGTATCTTCCGAAAATGCGCGTGTAAACGAGAAAGAATATCAGGACAAAATAAAAATAAATCGCCGGCCGCAAAAACCGTCGGTAGTCGTAAAAGGCGAAAAACAGCATGAAAAGAAGGCCGATGCCGCCCCAGATAATCTGCTTGAGGTATTCGTTCGTAACTAGAACGCCTGCGGAATTTACGCCGGAAGAATAGATGAATGCAACGCCAGTCGCCACAAGGATGAGGACGCACGGCAGCAAGATAAAATCGATGTTTCCGAGAAAACCGTCTTTCATGTTTACTCCTGACGCGAATTATTTTTGATGAGCGCGTTGAAGCCGAGTGCATCGACCGCTTCTTCATACGTTTGACCGGCAAAAATCCCCTGCAAAATAATATTTGTCGCGTAGGGCGCCCACCATTCCCACGGATTGCACGCTTCAATTACCGCCGCAACAACAACCTGCTTTTCCGGCGGTGCGTCATACGGCGCATAGGCGACCATCCACGAATGCCACGATGTCTTGTACGGGGCAACCTCCGCTGTTCCGGTTTTGCCCGCAGCCTTTACAATCCGGTTGTGCATCGGGTATTGCGGACTCCCAAATGCGATGGTGTAGCGCATCGCTTCCTGCACTTCCTTCCACACCGCAGGATCAATGTCCGCCTTGAACAGCGTCTCCCGCTCAATTTTCTGAATCACTTCGTCGGTAACCGGATCGCGGACTTCTTTGAGCAGATGCGGCTTGTAGATAACGCCCGAATTGGCGACCATCGCCGTCATATCGGCAAGTTGGAGCGGCGTTGCAAGCATATAGCCCTGTCCAATAGAGCACGACATGGTGTCGCCGCCGAGCCAGCGTTCATGATAGCGACGCTCTTTCCATTCGGCAGTCGGCACGAACCCCGTCTGCTGGCTCGGCAAATCGATTTGCGCGCTCTGCCCCAAGCCGAATTTTCTCGAATACGCCGCGATTTTGCTAATACCGAGAAAGTCGCGGCCGAGCGTCCAATAGTAAATATCGCATGACTGCGCAAGCGCGTTTTTCATGTTCAGCCAGCCGTGACCGGGCTCGTGAATGTGGCAGTGGAACGTGCGCCCGCCGTAGAGGAGTTTGCCCTCGCATTCGATTTTTTTTGCCGCCGGAAAAACATTTTCCTGAAGCATTGCCGTTGACATGATGATTTTGAATGTCGAGGCCGGCGGATAAACCGCGTTGACCGCCCGATTTACGAGCGGCAGCCGCTTTGCATCCGCAGTCAGCTTCCGAAAGTAGCGCGACGCTTCTTCCGTGTTGAATATGTTTGGATCGAAATACGGATACGAAACCATCGCAAGCACTTCCCCATCGGACGGCCGGAGCACAACGATGGCGCCGACACGGTTGCCGAGCGTCTTTTCCGCCAGCCGCTGAATGGTCGTGTCGATGGTCAACACGAGATTCTTCCCCATCTTCGGCGGTTCAATCACTGGCGTATCGGACAAAATCCGTCCGCGTACGTCAACCGTTCGGCTTACCCGTCCCGGCGTTCCTTGCAGCAAAAAATCGTATTGCTTTTCGATGCCGGTCTTCCCGACAACGCTGCTGCGGGTGTAGCCCTTGTTGTACATGACGTTCATTTCGTCTTGCGTAATGTCGCCGACGTAGCCAATGACATGAGCGATGGAACCAGTTTCAACGTAGTTACGAATTGGTTTTGAAATCCACGAAACGCCGGGCAAGTCGGTACGGTTTTCCGCGATATTTGAAATGACGGAAAACGGCACGTTTGAGCGGATGGTAAACGCAGAAAATTCCCTGCGCGATGCGGCCGGAATCTTTTTGTCGATGTCGAATTTCGAAATGCCGAGCAGGGCGGCAAGTTTGGCCGCCACCGTATCGTAACGCCCCTTCGGAATTTCGCCCGGAGTAAGCTCAACGGCAAACGAATCGGTGTTGATAACCATCGGCAGGTTCGCGTTCCGGTCGAATATCTCGCCGCGCTGCGCCGGAATGACGCTTATTTGACTTGAAATTGTCTTCGATTTGGTGCGGTATTCGCTTCCTTGAATGACTTGCAGCGTAAAGAGCCGGTAAAAATAAACGGCGAACGATACCGTCAGAATCGCCGAAATAAATACGAGCTTGAGATTTTTCTCCGCTCCGCCGCGTTCGCCGCCGAAACGCCGCCGCATCAGAGCGCATCCCCATCATGCAGCGCGATTGCGTACCGGAATGAGCCGAGCAGCCGGAATACAAGCGGCGTCAGCACGATGTTTGCGGCAAGCTCAAAGGCGAACGGCATGGAAAAAACATGGTATGCAAGCGGAACCGCCGGAAAAAACAGCGCAATCAACCATACGAGTACCGCTTTTGCGAGCGTACCGCACAAACCAATCATGCAGGGAATGAAAACGCCGCCGTAATTAAGCGACGCGCTGAAAAAACCTGCGGCATACCCGATGATTGTTCTGAAAATGCAGTTAAAACCGAACGGCGCTCCCGATAAAAAATCGAGTGCAAGGCCGGACAAAAAGCCTGCGGCCTCCCCGTATCCGCGCCCGTTGACCAGAGAAAAATAAAGCGAGCTGATGAGCATCAAGTCCGGCACAGCGGGCAGGATGGCAATATTTGACAAAATGGCGCTTTCGGCCATTGCAATGCACAGAATGATAAGCGCCGAAACGGCGAATGATTTTGTCATTTTTCAAGCGGCCTCACGGTATTTATTTCATGTAGGTTGACGATGACGACGTTTTCCAGCCGGGAAAAATCGATAATTGGCGCCACTTCAATGGATAGCGATGAATTATAATCGAGCGTCGTAATTTTTGAGATTGAACCGAGCGGCAAGTCGCTCATATAGTTGTTGTTTTCCCCCGAAGTTACAATCATGTCGCCGTAATGCAGCTCCTCAAGTACGCGCTTACGGATGTGCAGCATCGTCAGCGGCTTATCCGGACTGCCGTTGCCGGTAACCAGTCCCAAATCGCGCGTATTTTGAATCCGCGCCGACACCGTACAATTCAGGTTGTAGACCGGTATAACGAGGCTGGTGAACATGCCCACCTGCACAACCTTCCCAACCAATGCGGACGTGCCGTTCTGGTACGCGATGACCGGCATATTTTTTTTTATGCCCGCCGCGCTCCCTTTGTTGACGGTAAGATAGGCATACAAATTATCCGAATCACGCGCAATGATTTGCGCCGGATAGCTTTTTTGCTCAAGCGATGTAACAAAACCAAGCTGCTCCTTGAGCCGTTCATTTTCCTTTCGGATATCCGCATTTGACCGCTGCATCTGCTCATAATTTTCAAGCCGTCGCGTCAGCGCGTCAAAATCTTTTTGCAGCTGTTTGAGTTCCCGAATCGCCGTAAATGCGCCGACCGCCCCCCGCACAACGGTATGAACGCCATTTTCAAGCGAGGAAAGCACGGAAAAGCCGACCGTCTTCATATTGACGATAAAACTGCCGGAACTGAACGCAAGCATAACGCAGGAAAGAATGACGATAACCGGCGCCGTAAAATCTTGAATTTTAAACGAGAACCTTCGCTTAGGCGCCATGTTATTCGTTAAGACTGTCGTATACTGCGCGGTCGGAAGACATATCGCTGAACAGCTCAAACGCTTCGCCGGAGCCGAGCGCGACACATTCAAGCGGATTTTCAACCAAAATAACCGGAACGCCCGTTTCTTTTGAAATTAATTTCGGTAAACCTTTGAGCATCGAACCGCCGCCGGTCATTACGATACCTCGATCCACGATGTCGGAGGCAAGTTCCGGCGGAGTCTGGCCGATAACGCTTTTAATTTCTTCTACGATGCGCTTTACCGGCTCCTTTAAGGCTTCTCGAACTTCTACGCTGTCGATTTCAAGACGGCGCGGCAGACCGGTGATTGCGTCCGTTCCCTTCAATTCCATCTTTTCAATCGCTTTATCGGGGGCTGCATTGCCGATTTGAATTTTCAGCCGCTCCGCCGTTTGCTGGCCGATGATTAAGTTGTGCACGCTCTTTACGTGCTTTACGAGCGCTTCGTTAAATTTATCGCCGCCGACGCGGATGGAACTAGTAATAACCATGCCGCCGAGCGATATAACGGAAACTTCGGTCGTGCCGCCGCCGATGTCGCAGATCATGTGTCCGGCCGGTTCGTAAATCGGAATCTTCGCGCCGATTGCAGCCGCAAGCGATTCCTGAATGACTTCAACTTCTTTTGCGCCCGCTTTCAACGCAGCTTCAATGACAGCGCGCCGCTCAACATCCGTAATGCAGGACGGAATACCGATTTTCATTCGCGTTGACTTGATAATTTTGTGGCGCGGAGTGATTTTTGAGATGAAATATTTTATCATGCGCTCCGTACTGTCGATATCGGCAATAACTCCATCTGCGAGCGGGCGTATCGCCATAATGTTGCTCGGCGTTTTTTCAAGCATATTTTTTGCGTCGGCTCCGACAGCGACGATACGTTTCGTTCCCTTTTCGACTGCGACAACGGACGGCTCGTCTATGATGATTCCTTTGCCTCTGACGTAAATCAGTGTGTTGCAGGTACCAAGGTCAATTCCTATGTCGGTCGAAAATCTGTCAAAAAATCCCATAAATCCTCCCGGATTCCAAGCTATTAGACCTGTTCGAGCATTTTTTTATCGCACAGGTTGACGAGTTTTAAGTCGTTGAAATAGCATAACTTAAAATATCGTGTTTTAAAGCAGCCTGTTCCAAAACTGAAATTTCCGAACAGGCTTATTATTTATAATCCGCAATCTTTGCAAGGGCGCCGGCATGATTCACTTGTGTCTTCAAGGCTTTCCGCCATTCGGAACGCGCTTTCGCCAAATTCCCCTGCTTTTCATATATTATACCAAGTCCGTAGTATGCGTCAGCTGAATTCTGTTTTTTTTGCAAAATACTTTCAAATTCTTTGCGCGCATCCGCGTAGTTTCCGTCTTCGATATAAATCATCCCCAAAAGATTCATGCTTTTGAGCAGCAGACTGTCGTCACGGCTGCCGTTTTTTATGCGATACAAATACTGCTTTGCCGCCGAAGCCTGCCCCGCCTTGTAATATTGCTCAGCAATGGAGAGGAGGAGCGTATCGGACTCGCGAACGAGGAGCGCCTCCGTAAATGCGGAAATACTTTCGGTCGTCATGCCGAGCGCAGCGTAGCTCAAGCCCAGATACTCGGGAATATCCTTCGCCTTGTAGCCGTGCGCTGCCGCCGCATCAAGATATTTTGCCGCAAGATCGGCATAATAATAGGAAGTGATCGTGTTTTTGTAGAAATACGATTTTCCGAGCATATACTCAATCTGCGGAACAAGATTTTTCTGCGCCGTGTAATACGCCGTGCGTAGACTGCTGATTGCTTCGTCCAAATAGTTCTGCGACGCGGAGTTATCGAGCTGAGAGACCGCCAGATAAAAGCACGCATAGCCGTGATAGGTCAAAGCCGTGTTGCTTAGCGGTTTTGAGTCGAGAATGCGGCGACTGATGGCGTAGACCGCAGGATAATCGTATTCCTGCCAGCTTTTTTGCAGCGCATTGAGCGACGGAGCAGCTTCTCGATATTTTTTGAGCATACGGTACGAAAAGAACGCCGCCGTACTCGCTGCTGCCGCGATGCACAAAAATGCGGCAAGTTGGGGGATGAAAGATTTTCGTTTTTTTATACTAGTACCGGACATATCACAGGCTTCACTAAAATCATTGGGAACCGCTAAAAACTTCAGTTTTTAGAGGTAACTTTGAAAATGCGATGTTGTAACTCGCGATAATCCAGCGAGTTACAACTCGTCGCAATCTCGAAAAATCGCAAAAAGCGAGTTTTTCGAGATGCTCTATTACTATTACAGGCTTAATATCGATTTTCAAAAAGAACATCGGTTACCGGAAGAATATCGCCGGCAGGAGTAGCGGCCATTTTGCTGCCGCTCCACAGCATCTTGCATCTGTCAAACCGCTGCTTGCAGCCTCGTTTAGGTGACAGAAAGGCGCCCGCGCACGGCATCTTCAATAGACCTGTTCAATAGCTTCATCCTCAAACGAGTCTTGCAAGTTCTAAATCGCACGATGCAGAACATCGTACTTCAAGGTAAACTGCTCTGAAATGGACATGCTCGAACAGTCTAAATCAATACCTTCGACAAAAGCAGTGGGTACAGCGCTCAACATTTCGCACCGTATGTTCTATAAGGTGTTTGTAGGCGGCTTTTATCCCCTTGGTTACAACTCGGCAAGAAGATCCCCTTCCGCACGAATAAAACAAAAGCAGGCGGGACGGTAAGCCGGATTCTGTCACTGCCATTCAGCAGCATAACCATCTATCTTGGCTGCGGATTACCCCGCAGCATCCAGCGGCCTACCCGAAGTATAAGCTCGGAAATCAAACTTCTGCTTGGCCTTGCTCCAAATGAGGTTTGCATTGCTGCGTCCGTTACCGGCCGCACGGTAGTCTCTTACACTGCCATTTCACCCTTACGCCTTTTAAGCGCGGTATCTTTTCTGCTGCACTTTCTGTCGGCACCCGCATAGCGCGAAATGCCGCCCGGTAATTACCCGGCATTTTTTCCGAAGGAGCCCGGACTTTCTCTCGCCGCCATTATTTATCATCAAACGGCGCGGCGCGGTTATATCCCGCCTGCAATAATTCCTTTAGTTTTCCCCATCCTCCGCGTCATCTTCATCGTCATCATCTGCGGAAGCGTCTTCGTCATCGTCATCATCTCCGTCATCCGAATCAGAAACATCGTACAGCTCATCTTCCTTGTCGTCATCGTCTTCGTCGATAAAATCCCCGTCGTCATCATCGATAAAATCATCATCTAAGTCGATCATTTCACCGGAACCGGAAAAATACGAATCCGCTCCATCGTCGTCCGCATCCTCATGGAAAAGTATGCGGCTGCAATATGGGCAGAATTGAATCTCCGCGCCTTCCCGAACCTCGTTTGCAAACTGCGCAGGTAGAATCATATTGCAGCCGGTACATACGCCGCCGCGCACTGCGACAATTCCTTCCGAATTCCGCTGAATGATGCGCTGGAACTTGAATAAAACTTCCTGATCAAGCCCCGGTATAATCTCGTTTTCGTGCCGTTCAAGTTCCGAAAGCTCCGCCCGGTAGCCGTCAAGCTGGCTGTCAAGCGAACGGCGGCTGGCATCCAAATCGCTTTCTTGCGACTTGATCATACTTTCCGTCATTTTGAGGGTATCGTTCAATTCGGTAAGCGACTTTTCTTCTTTTTGAAGCTCCTTCCGAACTTCCGTTTCCTTTTTGGTCGCTTCCGATATTTGCTTTTCAAGCGCTTCGTATTCGCGGTGCGTAGTGATGTTGTCCATTTTCTTTTCCGCCGTTTCGCGGGAGTTGACAGCCTCATCAAGTTCCCGCCGCAACGCGAGCACGTTTTCTTTTGTTTCTTCGTATGTGTGATTTTTTTCAATAAACTCTTTCCGCATACGGGAAAGCAAATCATCCTGCGTATCTAGCTGCTCAGGAGCTTCGTTTATTTTTTTTTCAAGCTCGTATTTTTTACCAAGTATAACTTGCAAATCTTTAAGCTTGTTGAACATATCCGTCATCTGCATAAAAGAACGTTCCTTATTAACTCGAGTATTGTGCGAGACTATATAGCAAATGAAAAACAGTGTCTATAATGGCTGTTCGAGCGTTCGTTCAGCATTCGCTTAACCTGCATTTGCGGCGTATCCGCAATGTCAGCATTGAAGCGGGGGCGGCGATAATTCCTTTTTCAACAAGAAATTGAGCAACGCCATCGTTATAATTTGTCTCAGTCACAAACGTTGCAATTGTTTTCAATTTACTGATGGCATTTCCTATGGTCACGGAATTTTTACAAAATTTGAACATTCCAATGTCATTGTAGTCATCCTCAAAACAATATGGCTAATTGCTTTGTAAAATGTAACTATGGCTCTTGGCTAACATCTCAAAAAGCGAGGCTATAAGTCATTATGTATCATAGATTTAGTACAACAAAAATAAACAAAGTAATTTTATGTTTTGCGGAAGACATAACTGCTGCTGCAACAGCTAAAAAGGTAGAAGCTTTGTGGTATTCGTTGCTTCTAATTTTGGGGGTAAATCGTAACACAGTTAATCGAGATTTCTATAATACGAGAAAAATATTCAAAGAAAAGGGAACAGAAAAAGAAATTGAAGCTTTTGAACTTGGTGAATCTTATTTTGGGCAAACAGAGTTCGAGGAAAGAGGTAGAGGAGTTGAAGGAAAAAAATAAGTTTTTGGTTTATTATAACTACCTGCCTTGAAATATAACTAAAAATCCTATACGACATTCACATGGCGTATGACAGAGATTTAAGATTGAGAGCAATCAAATATACAGAAGGCTGACACAGGCCGCGGCCGTGTTCAAAGTAAATATTAGTACACTCATTGGCTTGAGCAACCGCGACAGGGCAACCGGAGACGCTAAAACAAAAATCCGCCGTCCGGTCAACAAGAAAATCATTGCGGAAAAACACGACCTGTTCGATAATTGCGTTGTCGAACTGGTTTACGAGTTCTAAATCCTTAAAATAGCACGATTTAGAACATCGCAGCTCTAGGTAACAAGTTCCGAAACAGACGTTTCCGAACTGGATTAATCATCGAATATGAGGAAGCGCGCCCCGAAGTCTACTTAAAAGAAATCGCGGAAGTTTTCTGCCGTCATTCATATTCCGTGCTGAAACGGCTGAGAAAATTCGGTATCACGCGAAAAAAGAGTACACGATACAAAGAACAAGCCCCCCAAACAAGTAGGGGCATATTTAGAAAAAATCAAAGACATTCCCAAAGAAAAGCTCGTCTATATCGATGAAACCGGCATTCAGACGCAGATGTACCGCCAATATGTGCGCAGTAAACGAGGAAAACGCGTCAACATCCGCATTAGCGGCAAGCGGCATAGTCGAATTGGGCTGGTTGCGGCACAATGTGAAGGCGACTTGCTTGCTCCGCACACCTACAGCGGAACGATGAAGGCTTCTTTGTTTGAAAATCGGTTTGAAGATGAATTGTTAAAGAATTTGCCAAAGGATTGCGTTATGGCTAATTGACTTATAAAATATAATAACTACTTTTAGGATAAGAGCTAAGCCACTGTAGATTCATCCAATATTTATATTTGCAAAGAGAAATACTGCGAGTTGTATATGCCAATATCGTTTGGTAGTAGACACCTTTATTGCGCTTTTACAAGGCAATTAGCTATAAATGTATGTATGTCTTCAATACATTTGGAGCCTTAGGATTTATTACCAACTTTTTCAAAAATTGTTTTCCGTGCATAGCAACATTTTTCTCTTGCAATTTATTTCAAAAAGATGTATAAGCTCTAAACTGTAATCCAATATATGGATTATGACGTAAGGGTTCTTTGGAATCGGTAATATATTTTATTATGCGTAGCCGTAAAGTTTGTTTGTACATTCAGGTATATGCAGCTCCTTTGTATGTCTATTCCGGCGGAATAATACAGCAGCATTGAGCAGGAGTTCCGATTCGTCTGTTTTCAGACAAGGCTCTGGAATGCCAAACCAGTCATCAAGTTGAAAGCTGATGGTGCTCGGTGGTTACCGGCCGAGATATTTCGAAAGATTATGGAATATCTTAAAGAAAGATAAAGTTTCTTGTCCGTTCAATCACAGCATTATTGTTTTCTATTTGATTCATAGCATAAGTGTGTATGCGAATGGTGCCTCCCGTCTGGTGGCGCGGGGACTATTCTGGCTTAAAGTGCAGCACATTAAAATAAAATGCCGGTATTGGGTTAACCGGCAAGGAGAAACACATGGCAAAGGAGAAGTTCGTTCGGACTAAACCTCACATGAATGTCGGCACCATCGGGCACGTAGACCATGGTAAGACGACTCTTTCTGCGGCTATTACAGCTTACTGCGCAAACAAGTACGGCGACAAGGCCCTCAAGTATGATGAAATCGATAACGCTCCGGAAGAAAAGGAGCGCGGTATTACGATTAATACTCGACACCTTGAGTATCAGTCCGAAAAGCGGCACTATGCACATATTGACTGCCCGGGACACGCGGACTATGTTAAGAACATGATCACCGGCGCGGCGCAGATGGACGGCGCTATTCTGGTTGTTTCGGCGCCGGATTCCGTTATGCCTCAGACAAAGGAACATCTTTTGCTTGCCCGTCAGGTCGGCGTTCCGAAGATTATTGTCTTCCTTAATAAAGTTGATCAGGTTGATGATAAGGATCTTCTTGAGCTTGTTGTTGAAGAAGTAAAAGACACTGTGCAGAGCTATGGATTTTCCGAAGAAACTCCAATTATTCAGGGATCTGCATTCAAAGCGCTGAATGAAATGTCCGATCCGACATATACAGCTCCGATTGAGGAGTTGCTTGTCGCGATGGATTCGTGGTTCGATGATCCGGTACGCGATGAAGACAAGCCGTTCTTGATGCCGGTCGAAGATATTTTCACGATTTCCGGACGCGGAACTGTTGTTACAGGACGTATCGAGCGCGGTGTTATCAACATGAACGATGAAGTTGAAATTGTTGGTATTCGCCCGACTGCAAAATCAACGGTAACTGGCATCGAAATGTTCCAGAAGATACTTGATAAGGGTGTGGCTGGCGACAACGTTGGTATTTTGCTTCGCGGCGTGGATAAGAAAGATGTTGAGCGCGGTCAAGTTCTTGCAAAGCCGGGTTCAATCAAACCGCACACAAAGTTCGAAGCGCAGATTTACGTCCTTTCTAAGGAAGAAGGCGGCCGCCATTCGTCCTTCCGCACCGGCTATCGCCCGCAGTTCTACTTCAGAACGACGGATATCACTGGTACAATCGAGCTTGATGCAGGAACAGAAATGGTTATGCCTGGCGACAACGTAAAAGTTATCGGCGAACTTATTCACCCGATTGCTATGGACGAAGGTCTTAAACTTGCTATCCGCGAGGGCGGTCGTACAATCGCTTCCGGACAGGTAACAAAGATTATCGAATAGTTTGGGATTCGGCCGGCTCGGAATGAAGAGCCGGTCATCCTTTTGGAGGATAAGATATGGCTAGTGGAAAGATTCGAGTCAGGCTTAATGCGTTTGATGTTGAGCTGATCGATCAGAGTGCAAAGGCCATCGTGCAGGCTGTACAGAAAGCGGGCGCAAAGGTTTCAGGGCCGATTCCGCTCCCTACAAGAATTAATAAGGTAACGGTACTGCGATCTCCTCACGTTAATAAAAAATCGCGTGAGCAGTTCGAGATGCGTACTCACAAACGCCTTATCGACATATTGAATACGACGTCGGATGTTATGGATTCGCTGATGAAACTGGAACTTCCTGCCGGCGTAGCAGTGGAAATTAAGCAGTAAGCCTTGCGGCTATAGAAAAATAAAGGGTGCGATCCCGCGGATCCGGGACGGCGGCCTTAAAAAAAGAAACGGGTGTTTCTTTAATAGGAGTTTTCAGATGAAAGGTCTGATTGCAAAAAAAGTAGGAATGACACAGGTCTTTGACGAAAGCGGGAACCTCACGCCGGTTACCGTGATCCGCGTTGAGCCAAATACGGTTATTGCTACAAAAACAAAGGAAAATTGCGGGTACGATGCTGTAGTTCTTGGTGTGGATGACATGAAGAGCGGCAAAGCGAACAAAGCGTACGCTGGTATTTTCCCTGAAAATGTTCAGCCGAAACGGCATTTAAAAGAATTCCGCGACTTTGAAAAAGAAGTGAAGGCGGGCGATGAGATCGGCTTGGAGTTGTTTGACGGCACTCGCTTTTTGGACGTTACCGCTACTTCCAAAGGCAAAGGTTTTCAGGGCGTTATGAAGAGATGGGGCTTTCACGGCGGCCGTGCTTCTCACGGTTCAAAATTCCATCGCGAGGCGGGCGGTACCGGACAGTCAACAACGCCGGGACATTGCTTCAAAAATGTAAAGATGCCGGGACACATGGGTTTTAGACGCGTTACGGTGCAGAATCTGAAGATTGTAAAGATTGACCCTGCGCTCAATGTAATTCTGGTTCGCGGGGCTGTACCCGGGAATAAAGACTGTACGCTGATCGTTAAATCCGCGGTGAAGAAATAACGGCGGAGGATGACTAGTTATGGAAAAGAAAGTCTATTCGGTCGATGGTAAAGAACTGCGCACTATCACGCTTGATGATAAGGTGTTCGGCCTTCCGGTTAATGAAGATGTCATTTACTACGCCATCACAAATGAACTTGCAAATATGCGTATCGGAACAGCTTGCACAAAGACGCGCGCCGAGGTTCACGGCAGTAATGCGAAACCGTACAAGCAAAAGGGAACGGGGAACGCGCGTCGCGGCGATAAGAAGTCGCCAATTATGGTCGGCGGCGGAACGATATTTGGCCCAAAGCCTCGCGATTACAGCTATGCCATTCCGAAAAAAGAGAAGCGGCTTGCAATGAAGTCAATTCTGAGTATGCAGGCGCAGAGCGAGCGGTTTACGGTTGTCGAAGATTTTACGATCGATTCTTGCAAAACGAAAGATTTAGTTAAGATCCTGAATAATTTTGTAAAAGGCGAGCGGACGGTCATCATATTGAAAGATGATGATGCAAAGATTAAACGGGCGGGGCGGAATATTCCGACTTTGTCATTTCTTTCATATAACCGCTTACGTGCGCACGATCTTTTCTACGGACGCAAAATTATTGCGCTTGAAGGCGCTGTAAAAAATCTTTCGGATTTTTATGCGGAAGAGAAGGGGGCTGAATAATGGACAGGACGGATGTTATTATTAGGCCGGTAGTTTCAGAGAAGGCGACTGTACTGCGTGAACAAAATAAATATGTGTTCATCGTGCATCCTTCTGCAACGAAAATACAAATTAAAGATGCGGTTGCAAAACTGTTCAACGTAAAGGTTGCGGACTGCACAACTATTAACATCATGGGAAAGATGAAGCGGCTGCGCGGTAAAGCGGGACGTACCTCTTCCTATAAGAAAGCAATCGTGCGTCTTGCTGCCGGAGAAACAATCCAGGCATTTGAAGGCGTGTGAGTTTGCCGTATCTAAGGGGAAATAAAAATGGCTCTTAAATTTTTTAAGCCAATTACTGCGGGAACACGCGGACGTGTAGACCTCCGCAGGGACGAACTGACAACCAATACACCCGAAAAAAGTTTGGTAGCAGGGAAAAAGTCCAACGGCGGGCGCGGAGCCGGAGGGCGTATTTCCGTGCGTCATCAGGGCGGCGGGCATAAAAGACGGTACCGCCTCATTGATTTTAAGCGCGACAAATACGGTATACCGGGAACGGTCAGAACGATTGAGTATGATCCGAATAGAAGCGCGAATATCGCTTTGATTTTCTATGCGGACGGCGACAAGCGCTATATTATTGCGCCGAAAGGTTTGCAGGTCGGGCAAAAAATTATGTCCGGAGAAAATGCAGCTCCAACAGTCGGTAATGCAATGCCGCTCAACAAAATTCCGGTTGGATTTACGGTTCACAATATTGAATTGCAGCTTGGCCGCGGCGGGCAGTTGGTGCGCTCTGCTGGGGCAAGCGCTCAGATTGCAGGAAACGAAGGCGACTATGTAATTGTGCGTCTGCCGTCAAGCGAAACGCGCCGCATTAATGGCAAGTGCTATGCAACGATCGGTGTGGTTGGCAATGAGGAGCACATGAACGTGCAGCTGGGAAAAGCGGGGCACAAACGATGGCTTGGCATCCGTCCGACGGTGCGCGGTATGGCGATGAACCCTGTTGATCACCCGCTTGGTGGCGGTGAAGGCGCCGGTAAAGGACGTAATCCTGTTACTCCGTGGGGACAGCCTTGTAAGGGGTATAAAACCCGCAACAAGAGAAAGCCGTCTAATAACTTTATTATTTCACGGCGTAAAAAGTAACCGCATAGGAGATAACTGTGTCAAGATCTGTTAAGAAAGGGCCTTTTGTAGAGAACAGCTTGTATAAAAAGGTCATAGCGATGAATAAAGAGTCTGACAGAAAAATGATCAAGACCTATTCCCGCTGTTCTACGATTATACCGGAAATGGTCGGAAACACTATTTCCGTATACAATGGTAAATCATGGATTCCAGTGTACATTACTGAGAATCTTGTCGGCCATAAGCTCGGTGAGTTTGCTCCGACCCGCACCTATCGCGGGCACGGCGGTACCGACAAATCGGCTAAGGCTAAGTAAGGTGGATAGTATGGCTGAAAGAAGAGGTTACGTAGCCACTACAAAATTCCTTATCGCATCACCGACAAAGGTGCGTCCGGTTGCTCGAGTAATCAGCAGGCAGTCCTGCTCAACTGCAATGGCGATTCTTGCTAATATGCCGCAGAAAGGGGCTGGCCTCATAAGTGCGACATTGAAATCGGCGATTGCAAATGCTCTGAATGCGGACAATATGCTTGATGAGGATATGCTGTACGTGAAAGAGATACGGATTGACGAAGGTCCGAGGCTGAAACGGGTTTGGTTCCGTGGGCGCGGCCGGGCTGATCGGCTTTTGAAGCGTATGTGTCATATCACCGTCGTAGTTGACGAAAAGGCGGGGGAATAAAGTGGGACAGAAAGTTAATCCTATCGGTTTACGCTTGGGCGTGAACACAACATGGCAGTCTCGTTGGTATGCGCCTCCGCGCGAATATGCGGAACTTGTGCTTGAGGATATAAAACTTCGCAAGATGGTTACTGAGCACCCTGAATGCAAGAATGCCGATATTGCGGAGATTGAAATTATCCGCCATCCGCAGCGTGTTACGATTGTAATTCATACGGCGCGGCCGGGCGTTATAATCGGAATGAAGGGCGCAACTATTGAAAAAATCAGCGCGGACATTCAAAGCCGTTTGACGAAAAAGGTTCAGATTAAAATTAAGGAGATCAAACGCGCGGACGTGAATGCGAGTTTGATTGCGCAGAATATCGGTCGGCAGCTTGCAGGTCGCGGTTCATTTCGGAAGGCCTTAAAGCAGGCTGTTGGCAATGCAATGCGCGCCGGCGCACAGGGGATTAAAGTACGTGTTTCCGGCCGTCTTGGCGGCGCGGATATGACGCGCACTGAGGAGCACAAGGATGGGCGAGTGCCGCTCCATACGCTTCGTGCCGATATTGATTACGCCAGATATGAAGCTCATACGACATACGGAAAAATCGGTGTGAAGGTATGGGTTTATAATGGCATGAATTACGGAATCGAGCAGAATGAGGATGCCGGTCAGCTTGTCCGCAAGAATCGCCGCGAGCGTTCCCAGCGGGCTGCAGCAGATAAGGCTGAAAAATCAGAACCTTCTGCAAAAGAGAGGAGCTAAGATATGCCGTTGAGTCCTAAAAGAGTTGCGCACCGAAAGGTGCAGCGCGGACGGGAAAAAGGCAATGCGACTCGCAACAACAGCATTGATTTTGGTGAAATTGCTCTTGTTGCGCTGGAGCCGACGTGGCTGAATGCAAAAGTCATTGAGGCGGCTCGTATTGCCATCAACCGCAAACTCGATCGTAAAGGTAAAGTTTGGATTCGTGTATTTCCTGATAAGCCGGTTTCAAAGAAGCCAGCGGAAGTCCGTATGGGAAAAGGAAAGGGGGCGCCCGATCATTGGGCGGCAGTCATTAAACCCGGAACGATATTGTTCGAAGTTGCCGGCGTTGACCTTGCGCTTGCAGCAAGGGCGCTTACGCTTGCCGGCAGTAAGCTTCCAGTTCTCACAAAAGTTGCCTTCAGGCCTACTGTGGACTAAGGGGGAATAGATGGCTGACGCGAAGAAAAAGAAGAACAATGATAAGGAACTGTCTTATTCTGAGTTGGTTACCAAGCGTAACGAGTTGAAGACAAAATACATGGATCTCCGTTTTAAGATGGTGATTTCACATGTAGATAACCCGATGCAGAAACGTACAATGCGCCGTGAAATTGCGCGGCTCAATACGTTTATCCGGCAGAAAGAACTTGCCGGAGAGAATAAGTAGGAGCTGAACTGTGGAAGACAATGCCGTTCAGACTGTAAAACGGACGAAGCGTACCTTTGTCGGACTGGTAACAAGCGACAAGATGGATAAATCGATTGTTGTTACGGTTACTACAAAGAAAATGGATCGTCTGTACAAAAAATATGTTACGCGCTCAAAGAAGTACATGACGCACGATGAAACGAATGATGCGCACGTTGGCGATACAGTCCGCATCGTGGAATGCAGCCCGTACAGTAGGCATAAATGCTGGCGGCTTGCGGAAATCGTTGAGCGGGCGAAATAGGGAGGCCGGATTATGATTCAGATGCAATCCTGTATGACGGTCGCTGATAACTCCGGCGCAAAAATCGCGCAGTGCATTAAGGTAATTGGCGGTTCGCACCGCCGGTATGCTGGCATCGGCGATGTTGTTGTGGTGGCAATTAAGGATGCGATTCCAACATCTACTATAAAGAAGGGAACGATTGAAAAGGCGGTTATTGTCCGCCAATCAAAAGAGTATCGTCGTCCCGATGGAACGTATATTCGCTTTGACGACAACGCTTGCGTTATCGTAGATGATAATAAGAATCCGAAGGGAAAGCGCATATTTGGGCCTGTTGCCCGCGAGCTGCGCGATATGGATTTTATGAAAATCGTATCGCTTGCTCCGGAAGTTCTGTAAGGAGTCATGGATAGTATGGCACAGAAAAAATTCAAGATTCATAAGGACGATACGGTTGAAGTTCTTGCAGGCAAGGATAAAGGCAAACGCGGTACGATTGTACGCGTTCTCTCGAAGAAGGATGCAGTTCTTGTCTCTGGCGTAAACATCGTAAAAAAGGCGATGAAGAAACGTAGTGCGCAAGATCAGGGCGGTATTATTGAAATTGAAGCGCCGCTCCACGTATCGAATGTCGGAATTGTGTGTAAGAAATGCGGACGGCCGGTGAAAATCGGGTATAAAATTGACGGCGACAAGAAAATTCGTGTCTGCCGTAAGTGTGGAGATATACTGTAATGGATAATTACATACCTCGGCTTAAGAAAGTCTATAAGGATACTATCGTACCGGCGCTTATTAAAG
Source organism: uncultured Treponema sp. (assembly GCA_963539665.1). Taxonomy (GTDB): domain Bacteria; phylum Spirochaetota; class Spirochaetia; order Treponematales; family Treponemataceae; genus Treponema_D. Next base: position 35,641 of record CAUTOX010000003.1, on the reverse strand, counting down.
AATTCAGCTATACAACGCCAATGCAGGTTCCTGCGGTAAAAAAGGTTGTTGTAAGCATGGGTGTCGGCGAAGCTCTTACCAATAAGAAACTTCTTGACGCTGCAGTGGTAGATCTTACACAGATTACCGGGCAGAAGGCTGTTAAAACGAAGGCTAAAAAGAGCATCGCGAATTTTAAGCTGCGTGAAGGTAATGAAATCGGGGCAATGGTAACGCTGCGCGGCACCATTATGTACGAATTTTTAGACCGCCTCATTAATGTTGCGCTTCCGCGTGTAAAGGATTTCCGCGGTATCAAGGCTTCCGGCTTTGACGGACACGGGAATTTTTCACTTGGTATCACGGAACAGATTATTTTTCCGGAAATTGACTTCGACAAAATCACGAAGATTGCGGGAATGAATGTTACTATCGTAACAAGCGCAAAGACCGATGCGGAGTCGAAGGCTTTGCTTACCAAGTTCAATATGCCGTTCCGCAAGTAAGGGAGTAGAACATGGCTAAGAAATCAATGATTATAAAGGCCGCCCGCAAGCAGAAGTACAAGACACGGCAGTATAACCGCTGCCAAATTTGCGGCCGCCCTCATGGATATTTGCGTAAGTACAAGATGTGCCGCATCTGCTTCCGTAAATTGGCAAGTGAAGGCCTTTTGCCGGGCGTCACAAAATCGAGCTGGTAGTGGTAGGAGAATAGAATGAGTGCTTCAGATCCAGTAGCAGATATGCTTACAAAGGTTCGGAATGCGGCTGCGGCCCGCCACGAGAAGGTTGATGTTCCTGCTTCAAAGCTGAAGTTGGAAATCGTGAAGATTCTGAAAACCGAAGGTTATATAAAGAATTTTAAGAAGGTGCAGGAAGACGGTCATTCCGTTATCCGTATTCTCTTAAAGTATGACGGCAGCAATAATCCGGTCATACATGGGGCGAAAAAGATTTCGACTCCGGGACGCCGCGTTTATTCCGGCTACAAAGAGCTCCCTCGTGTTTTTAACGGATACGGGACGGTCATTGTTTCGACTTCTTCCGGCGTTACAACCGGTAAGAAAGCGACAGAAAAAATGGTCGGCGGCGAGTTGATCTGTTCGGTATGGTAAGAGGGGGAAGCGATGTCTAAACTTGGAAAACTTCCCGTTGCCGTTCCGGCAGGGGTAACTGTTGCAGTAAATGACGGTGTCGTAGTGGTCAAGGGCCCAAAGGGCGAATTGAAACAGTCCTATGACAAGAGTGTGAAGGTTGAAGTAAAGGATAACGAAGTTGTCGTAACTCCGCTGAATTCCGAAAAGCAGACAAAAGCCTTTCACGGCTTGTACCGTAATCTTATCAATAATATGGTTACGGGGGTTAGCCAGGGCTTTTCAAAAACATTGATAATCAATGGCGTTGGCTACCGTGCGGAGGTGCAAGGCAAGCTCTTGATGATGAATCTGGGGTTTTCGAATGATTTTTTTGTCGGGATTCCAGAGGGAATTGGCGTAACTGCCGATGCGAACGGCAAAATCGTTGTTACTGGCGCGGATAAGCAGCAGGTCGGTGAATTTAGTGCGCAGATTCGGAAATTGCGCTTACCAGAACCGTATAAGGGCAAAGGAATCCGTTACGAAACTGAAATTATCAGACGGAAAGTCGGTAAGACCGGCGTAAAATAAGGGTGGCAGGCAATGTTTAGAAAATTGAACGATAAAGCAAGAAAGCGTCTGCATAGAAAGATACATATCCGTAAGACCGTTCGCGGAACTGCTGAACGGCCGCGTATGACAGTAACGCGCAGCAACAAAAATCTGTACGTTCAAGTCATCAATGATGACGAGGGCAAGACGCTTGCTTCAATTTCATCTTTGGAAAGGGAATTTGCTGAACTCAAGCCGACTGTTGCAGATGCTGCAAAGTTGGGCAAGGCTTTCGGCGCACGTCTTATGGATAAGAAGATTACGCAAGTGGTTTTTGACCGCAACGGTTATCTTTATCACGGCGTTGTGAAAGCGCTGGCTGACGGAACCCGCGAAGCAGGGATTAAATTCTAGGAGTTATGATGGAACACCAGAAATTCGATAAAGAGCCTAAGGAAAAGGAATTCACGGAAAAGCTGGTAACGCTTAACCGGACGGCAAAAGTCGTTAAGGGCGGTCGACGTTTTTCTTTTGCCGCGCTCACGGTGGTCGGCGATCAGAAAGGGCGGGTCGGCTACGGATTCGGCAAGGCGAATGACGTTTCTGAGGCAATTAAAAAGAGTATCGACCGCGCAAAACGCAATCTTGTGGCGATGCCGCTGAAAAATGGTACTATTCCGCATGAAATTATCGGTAAATATAAAAGCTCGTCGGTACTGTTGAAGCCGGCGTGCGCCGGTACCGGTATTAAAGCCGGCGGTGCAGTACGTGCAGTTATGGATGCAGTTGGGGCAACCGATATCATTTCAAAATCTTTGGGATCGGGAACTGCGGTCAATGTCGTGCGCGCTACGTTTAATGCGATTGAGCAGCTGATGGATGCAAAGTCTATCGCTGCAGCGCGTGGCAAAAAGCTCAATGAGCTGTGGGGGTAAACGATGGCAAACAAACTTCAGATTACGCTCGTAAGAAGCACAATCGGGCAAAAAACTGCCAAAGTTGCCACCGTGCGCAGTTTAGGGCTGCGGAAGGTTCATTCTTCCGTCATTCAAGAGGATACGCCTGCAATACGAGGAATGATTGCAGCCGTTTCTCATCTTGTGAAAGTTGAGGAGACAAAATAATGTCTGATTATAATCCGGTTCTTAACGCTCCGGCGGGCGCCAACAGAAAGAGAAAACGGGTTGGGCGCGGTTCATCTTCTGGATGGGGTACAACTGCGGGCAAGGGAAACAAGGGGCAGCAGTCTCGTTCCGGCGGCGGAAATCCGTATGTCGGATTTGAAGGCGGACAAATGCCGCTTTTCCGGCGTATTGCGCAGCGAGGTTTTTCCAATTACCCGTTCAAAAAAGAATTTGTTTGCTTTAATCTGACTCAGCTTGAAGCGAAATTTGCCGATGGCGAAACGGTGAATAAGGAAACGCTTGTTGCTAAAGGTATGACATCTGCGGCAAAAGCCCGGCTTGTGAAGATTCTCGGCAATGGGGATATCACCAAAAAACTTACGGTTGATGTGGATAAAGTTTCTGCGTCCGCCAAAGAGAAAATTGAAAAAGCCGGAGGCTCCGTAACGGTAAAGACGGACGCTGTTGCCGGCGCTAAAAAGTAAGGACGGAGTAAGACATGGCAAGCAATCCTGTTGTGAATATGTTCAGAGTGAAGGAGCTGCGTGTCCGTTTATTCTTTACCTTGATTATCTTGGCTGTTTTCCGTTTAGGAAGCGTCCTGACTATTCCGGGTATCGATGCGAACGTGCTTCTTCGCTACTTTGACGATTTGGCGGCGCAGAATAAAAATGCGTTTGCCAGCTATATGGACTTCTTCGTGGGCGGTGCATTTTCCAACTTTTCTATATTTATGTTGGGGGTTATGCCGTACATCTCCATGCAGATTATCATGCAGCTTGCTGTGATTATTTTTCCGTCACTAAAACGTGCAATGCAGGAAGACGGCGGGCAGCGGAAATTTGCAGCATGGACACGGGCAGGTACGATTTTTGTCTGCCTGTTGCAGTCTTACGCGGTTACTGTATATGCCAGCAAAATTCCGAACTGCATCATGATTGATCCGCGCTGGAAGTTTAATGCGCTGGCAATGCTTTCGGTAACGACGGGATCCATGATAACCGTGTGGCTGGGAGACCAAATTACCGCACGCGGAATCGGGAACGGTATTTCGATGATGATTTTTGCCGGTATTGTTGCGCGCCTGCCGAATGCGGTTGTGGAATTGATTCAAAAAGTCAGTTCCGATCAAGGCGATCAGATTCCACTCGTGTTCGTTATTGTTGTATTCATTATGTTTATCGCGATTATTGCAGTGGTCGTATATGAAGAAGCGGGAGAGCGGAAGATTCCGGTACATTACGCTAAGCGTGTTGTCGGAAGAAGGATGTACGGTGCGCAAAATACCTACATTCCGTTCAAGGTAAATCCGTCCAACGTGATTCCGTTGATTTTTGCGTCGTCGCTTCTAACATTACCGTTGCAACTCGTGTCGATGCTCGGAAACAATCCCGATCACCGCTGGATTGCAAAGCTTTCGGCGATTTTGCAGCCGAACGGCTTGATGTACAACGTGCTTCTTGTTTTGCTTATTGTGTTTTTTGCATATTTCTATACGCAGGTAACATTGAATCCTACGGAAATTGCGAAGAACATCCGCGAAAATGGCGGCTCGATACCCGGCGTTCGGACGGATAAGACGGAAGAATATCTGCAAAAGATTTTGAACCGGCTGATTTTACCGGGGGCGCTCTTTCTTGCAACGATTGCGATTATTCCAACGCTTGTGCAAAATCTATTCAAATTCCCGCCGTCAATCTCTATGTTGATGGGCGGAACATCGCTTATCATCTTGGTCGGCGTTGATTTGGACACGATGAGTCAGATTGAAGCGCTGATGAGAATGCATCATCAGGAAGGACTTACGAAAAAAGGTCGAATTAGATCACGAAATCTTTAGTTTTTTGTGAATTATACTAGATGAATAAAGAGGATATGTGATATATTGTATCACCTTTTGCCGGATTGCTCTCATTGCGAGGTGCTTGAGTCCGGCAAGAGAAATCCTTAAAGGGGACTTTTATGAAAGTACGAACCAGTGTAAAACCGATCTGCGATAAGTGTAAGGTAATCAAACGGAACGGTATTGTCCGTATCATTTGTTCTAATCCTAAACACAAGCAGAAGCAGGGCTAAGGAGTAGCGGATGGCTCGAATTGCGGGTGTTGATATCCCAAACAAACATATAGATATCGCTCTGACGTATATCTATGGTATCGGTCGCTCTGCGGCGAGAACAATATGCAGCGAAGCGCAGATTGATCCTTTTAAAATGGCAAATGATCTTTCTCAAGAGGAACTTGCTAAGCTGCGTGAAATTATCGATAAGAATTATAAGGTTGAGGGCCGTCTCCGTACAGAAATAGGCCTAAATCTTAAGCGGCTTATGGATATTGGCTGCTATCGCGGTCTTCGGCACCGAAAAGGTCTTCCGGTACGCGGTCAGCGAACTCGTACCAATGCGCGTACGCGGAAAGGTAAAAAGAAGACGGTTGCCAATAAGAAAAAGGCATAAGGCGGAGGAATGTAATGGCTACGGTTAAAAAGCGAAAAGAAAAGAAAAGCGTTTACGAAGGAAATGTCTATATTCAGGCTACCTTCAATAATACTATCGTTACGGTTACTGACTTAAACGGAAATGCGCTTGCGTGGGCGTCATCTGGCGGGTTGGGCTTCAGAGGGGCGAAAAAATCTACTCCTTTTGCAGCGCAGACTGTTGCGGAGGCTGCTGTTCAAAAAGCTGCGGGCTACGGATTGCGGGAAGTACATGTATATGTGAAAGGGCCGGGGATGGGACGCGAGAATGCTATTCGTTCAATAGGTACAATGGGGCTGAAGGTAAAATCCATCCATGATGTTACTCCGATTCCGCATAATGGTTGTCGTCCTCGTAAGACGCGCCGTATGTAATTGCAAGGGGATTGCAGGTAATGACTGAATGCAAATATTCTATCAGCTCTCACTGCAGATGGGGTAAGGAGCGGATTGCGTACAGAGCAAGGTGTTGTAGAATACCAAAAGGCGGAATATATATACTGCCGAATTTGGGTATAACTGTGATGCGTTGTAAGACTATGCAGAAAAGTTTTGTATTGCATTCGGTCAAGTACGAAAAACCGCTTGCCGAAGAATTTTATTCTAAAACAAGGAGTCCAGATGCCTCGTAAAAATCTACTAAAGGGTTTTAAGAAACCAAAAGGTATTACTTTTGAGCATCTTGAGAATAACCCAAACTACGGTAAATTTATCGCTTATCCTTTTGAAACAGGGTTCGGTACTACTGTTGGAAATACGTTGCGCCGTGTGCTCTTGTCATCGATACAGGGGTATGCTATCACTTCAATTCGCATTACTTCATATGATGCCGAGGGGGTGCCGCACGTTATTTCCAGCGAGTTTGAAGCTATACCTAATGTTTCGGAAGATACGTTGGAAATCATAAACAGCTTAAAGCAAATCCGACTGCGCTTACCGCATGACAATGAGCAAGCAACGATTCTCTATGAATTTAAAGGGCCGGGAATCGTAAAAAGCAATGATTTTGTTAAAGAAAATCAAGTTGAAGTGCTTTCGTCAGGGATGACGATTTTCAGGATGATGGATAATGCGCATCTTGAAATGGAAATACAGATCGATCTTGGGCGGGGGTATGTCCCAGCGGAGGTAAATGAACATTATATCGAAGTAGTGGGAACGATTCCGGTTGATGCGATTTTTACTCCAGTTCCGAAAGTTAAGTATTCCATTGAGCCTTGCCGTGTCGGACAGCGCAATGATTACGATAAGCTGATATTGGAAGTGTGGACGGATGGTACGATAGCGCCGGATGATGCATTAGCAGAGGCTGCAAAAATCGCCAACGATCATTTTTCTATCTTTGTGAATTTCAATGATAATGAGATTACCTACGGAGACGACGGCGATGAAAATGATGCGCGGATACGGGAGATACTAAATACTTCCGTTGAAGAACTGGAGCTTTCTGTCCGGTCGTCGAATTGTCTTAAAAATGCCAGTATCCGTACTATCGGCGAGTTGACGAGAAAGACGGAAGATGACATTGCAAAGACCCGGAACTTCGGAAAAAAGAGTCTTACTGAAATAAAAGAAAGACTGGAGGAGTGGGGGCTTGCGCTCGGCATGACTGATTATAGTCAGCTGAAAAATGCTAATATAACAAAGCATAAGGAAGAAAAAGATGAATCATAGGAATGGTTTTAATCCGCTTTCGCGAACAACAGCGCATCGCCGCGCTATGTCGCGGAATATGGTAACGTCGCTTTTTAGATTTGAACGTATCACTACAACGAAATCTAAGGCGCTTGAAGTACGCAAAGCTGCTGAAAAATTGATTACAAGAGGAAAGACTGATTCTGTACACAATCGCCGGGAAGTTGCAAAGTTTATTTATGATGCAAAAATTTTAAATAAGCTTTTTACAGAAATTGGGCCTCGTATGCAAGAGCGTAACGGCGGTTACACGCGTATTCTTAAATTGGGGTTCCGCAAAGGCGATGCCGCCGATATGGTAATTCTTGAGCTTGTAGACTATAAGCTTGAAAATAATGCTGAGGGGGCAGATAAAGATGCTGCAAAGATTACGGCAGCTCCGGATAAGCCTGCTGTTTCTGAGAAAGCAGAATCAAAACCGCGTAAATCCCGTGCGAAAAAAGCAACGCCAGAAGCAACAGATGATAGCGTGGCAAAGGAGGAATAATGTCTAAGAATCATCGCGGAACAGGAGTGCGTTCATTACCGTATCGCGGCAGAGGTACTTGTCCTGTTTGTAAGAATGAAAACATAAAGATTTTGTATGAACAAACAATTGATGGTCAAACTGAAAAAGTTTGTAAATATTGCAATGCTTCATTGAAACGAAAGGCAGCTGCACCAAGTGCAGAGTAATTTTTCCTTTGCTATAGCTTGCTGTATTGTTTTAATGGGTTCTGTAATGCAAACGTCCTCCAAATGGGGGACGTTTTTATTCATGCCTTGCGAATTCATGAAAAATATGAAGCATGGCAAATATTTAAAAGATACTACTCAATACTCAAGAACCTAAATTATTTTCCGCACTTCTTTAAGTTTAATAGCTTCGCCCGTACAATGACTGTAACTGCGCAGGCGAGAACATCATTGAGGACGCGGGCAATAATCTGGCTCGCTAAATTGACCGGAAGGAGGCGCGCGTTTTGGTATTTGCTGCCGCCGTTTAAGGAGGAATGGCAAAAGTTCCTTTCTTCTCCTATAACCCCTCCTTTCTTCAAGAGAACCGCTTAGGGGCGGAGCCCCTAGAACCCCGGCTATACAGTTATGAGCTGTATAGTTAGGAATATATCCTTATATGTGTGAGCAATTCTTAAGAATTGCGAATTTAAAGCTGGACTTATGTGATGTTTTGCGTTTGCCGCAAAACTCGTCGTTGGAGCGAGCGGTATTATTTATGTCGTGAACTTCAACATCTCCCAAACTCCCGACACGCGCGGGCTTATCTGCGCAATGCCGTCCATGAAGCTCAAATCATCCCGAATAAAGTCGAGTTCCGCCTTGTTGCGCATATTCAGAATGCTCAGGATCGTCTCCGACCGGAACTTCGAATCTCCTTCGTAATCGCCTCCGCAATGTCCTTGTTGCGCTGCGTCGGCGTGTGTCATATACGTCCGCAATGCAGTCGCGGTTATTGTCCTTCGTCAATGTGTTGGGGGCAGATAGACTTCCCACACATATTTTTTACAAGCCCTCCTATGAGTTTTTTTCTTCTGTGCGATGGTGCCGAACAGGCTGATTGCTAAAAAGAAAAAACGTGCAGGAAATGGAGTCTATACGCGGAATAAAAGAGATGCTGATGTTTTGAGATGGGAATGCGCTTACGATTGCCGATTTTATGAGGGCGAAAACCTTGGCCGATAGGGGGGCATTATTTTGTTTTCCCTCTCCGATTTATTTCCCTACTGGCAGCAGATATGCAGCTTTCCCATATACGTTTTATAGCATGACGGGTAGAGAATGCTCTACCCAGTCTCCCTTTGTTCAAGGGCGGAAGGTGGGCGAGCTGGCGGCAATGCGTTTCTATAATAAAAGTGCCCATACTCCCGCCTCATCGAGAGCCGCGAGCCAGTTTGCGTCGGGCGGTAAAAATGGCTCTTGAACGACGTAACTGCCAGACCACCCGCTACGTTCCCTTAGCCAGTTTGCCATACGGCAAACTGGAGCGGACTGCAAGTTTTATTATCACTTTAACGGTGCCATTCTTGCAGTCCGCCTCGCCTCACACCTTAAACTTCCGCACCTCGCTGGCAAGCCCCTCGATGCTGTCTTTGTTCTTCCGTGCCAAATCATTCACTTCCTGCACGGCGTTGTTGATCTGCTGTACACCCGCGCTCATCTCGTGCAGGCTGCTTCTATTTACCGTAAAAGAAATACGGCTGAGCAGCTTGCCCGGGCGGACAGGGAAATAGGCGCGTAGGGGCTGGAATAGCTCGTCCGTCCGCCTCCTGTTTTTGCCGGTAGGCAAAAACAGGCTAGATGCTTTGTATTCGGTAAATTCATTGCTTTTTCGTCCCCATAAAAAAACGCCGCCAGAGACAAAACCTCTCTGACGGCAATAATTACCCCCTAACCAGTTTGCGTAGGGCGGTAAAAATGGAGTTTGAATGAAGCAACTGCCTAAGCGCCCTAACACGTTTGCCATTAGCAAACGTGCTTAAAACTTGTCCGACATTGCAAGACTGGTCGCGGACGGACGAGCCGCTCCATCATTTATGTACCCGTTCTTCCGTCCTCCTGCCACCGTTCCCCTAGCCTGTTTGCCGTATGGCAAACAGGAGCGGCCTGTACGATGCCCCTACATCTGTACGGCGCAATTCCCACAGGCCGCCTCACACCTTAAACTTCCGCACCTCGCTGGCCAGCCCTTCGATGCTGTCCTTGTTCTTCCGCGCCAAATCGTTGACTTCCTGTATGGCGTTGTTGATCTGTTGCACGCCGGCCGACATTTCGTTCATCGAGTCCTTGATTTCTGCGGTTAACCGGTCGAGTTTTTGCATCTCCTTGGCGACGCCTTTACCGCCGGTGAGCATCTCCTCCGAGCCGTCTTTGACTTCGGCGGTTACGGAGCTGATGGTTTTGATGGCGGCCAAAACTTCGCGGCTGCCGTTTTCTTGTTCTTTCATGGCGGCGGTGAGTTCGGCGCTCATGCCGCGGACGTTTTCCGACAGCTGGAAGATGGCGTTGAACTTTTCTTCGACGGTTCTGGAGCTTTCGGAAAGGCCTGCGATTTCGTCGCTGAGTTTTTTCAGCGTGTCGGTGATGGCTTTGCCTTGTGCGCTCGATTCTTCGGCGAGCTTTCGAATCTCGTCGGCGACAACGGCGAAGCCTTTGCCCGCTTCTCCGGCGTGGGCTGCTTCGATGGCGGCGTTCATCGCAAGCAGGTTGGTCTGCGACGCGATGTTCTGGATCACGCTCGACGCTTCAATGAGACCGCCGGAGGCTTCGGCGATTTTCTGGGTAACGGCGTTGGAGTTTTGCAATGTCGTTTTGCCTTCGGACGTAGCGGTTGCGAGCATTTTTACCATGTTGTCGCTTTTTTCAAGTGATTGGGTGATGGATGCGATGTTTGAAACCATTTCTTCAACTGCGGCGGAGGACTGCACGACGCTTGCCGACTGGCTTTCGATGCTGCCGTTCAAGTTTTCAATTGTGCGGATGATTTCCTCTACTGTTCCGGCGGTTTCGGTAACGCTTGCGGCCTGCGTCATTGCTTGTTCTTTCACGCCTTCGATGTTGGCGGAAATCTCGTTCAGTGCGCTCGCTGTTTCGGTCATGTCGCTGGACAGTTCATCTCCAATCGACTGCATTATGCCGGAATTGTCGTCAACGGACTTGATCGCCGAGCCTATTTTGGCAATCGTTTGGTTGAAATACAGGGACAAATCGGTAATTTCGTCGTTGCCATGTATCGGCAGGCGCACGGTCAGATCGCCGTCTCCTTGCGCAATTCCTTGCAGCGCGTTCACAGTTGTCAGAATCGGTTGCACGATCTGGCGAGCAGTCAGGTAGACGATAATCAACGCCGCTGCCAAAATGACAACGCCAATGATGCAAAGAGAGGCTCGAAGCTGTTTGACCGCCCCCATAAACTCATCTACCGGAGCATTAATGATAACCGTCCAGTCGGTAGTCTTCATCGTGGCATACGAGGCGATTTTCTGCACCTTCTTATATTCATAAAAGCCAATGGAAGGTTCATCAATCTCTAACGCCGTTTTTTCGAATTCGGCAAGGGATTTGAAACTCGGATCGCTTTTGGCCATTTCCAGCACATTTTCCATTCTTTCGACCCGTTTAAATTCTTTTGCGGCAAGTGTCGTTCCCGTAACGCCTATAATGTAGCAATAGCCTGTTTGCCCGACGGAAATATCGTCAATTTCATTAGTGAGAAGATTGCCCGGAATAGCAGCGCTTAATACGCCGATTATTGCGTTATGATCATCTTTAATTGGAACGGCAAGAATGAATTGCAAGTTATTTGTTACACGAGAAAAAAGCGGTTCGGAAAGAAAATTTGTCCCTTTTACCGCTGCTTTAAACCAATCCCGGTCTCCAATGAATGTTTGCTGCCCGGAAACAGAATCGTATCGCTGCCCCTGTATATCGCAGAGGCTAAAGTATTCAATTCTGCTGTTATTTTCCGCTTCTTTTACCAAAAACTTTGCCCGTTGAGCAAATGAGAGCGCATTATCCCTAAGCGCAGGCATACGAGCAACGCCTTCAATAAACTGAAAAAAAGCCGTAACGCGCCCATCAATAATTTCTGCCGTGTCGGTTGCCTTGTCAATTAAGTGCGTTTCAACTTTTTCTGTTACCGCTTTTCGCGCGATTCTCACTGCAAGATAGGCTTCAATCGTTCCTGCTGCCAAAACTAAAAGACCAAAGATAATGAGTAGTTTGTTCCGCATTGAAAAGCGTTTTTCTGTAGCTGTCATAAAGATTCTCCTTAAAAATCAATTTTGCTGTGTAAATGTATTTTGTCGTATTTTCTGGAAGCAGGAGAAGCGGCGGCCCGCGAATGGCTTTGCTTGCTGTAAGCGAGAGGTGCGGCATCGGAGAGCAGGCAACGCAAATGCGCCGAACAATGCGCCCGATAGATGGTATGAATTGAAAGAATAACGATTCAGACTGAGATAAAAAGCGAAAAGTTAGGGGGCCCCCCCCCCCCCTAATATAAGACTTATCCATCGTTACGTCAAGTTCTCCTTAAAAAATATACTTATACTGCCAAAATTATGCCAACGCCCTAAAATACGGCGCAGAATATCAATCTGAAAATCCATTTGCCCATTATATAAGGGAATAGAGAATGCTGCAATTAAAAACATACGATTTTTCTGTATTTAGGCGGGGCGGACTGCGGCGGACTGCGAGAATGGTGTCGTTAAAGTAATAATGAGTTGTGCAGTCCGCTCCTGTTTGCTGTGGCAAACAGGCTAGTGGGTGGCAGATGCGGGGCTGCGAGAATGGTGTCGTTAAAGTAATAATGAGTCGTGCAGTCCGCTCCTGTTTGCTGTGGCAAACAGGCTAGTGGGGCGGCAGATGCGGGGCTACGAGAATGGTGTCGTTAAAGTAATAATAAGTCGAGCAGCCGCTCCTGTTTGCATACGCAAATAGGCGAGAGAGGCGGCTGGCGGCAGTGCGCTCTTATTCTGCAAGCGCCATCCATCCCGCCTGCAACACTTAGCGCCACTAACAAGTTTTGTTGCCAGACAAAACTTGAAGCGGGCGGCCGACAATGTTAAATCCTTACGGCAGCATCCATCCCTCCTGCAATATTTAGCCCCCACTAACAAGTTTTGTTGCCAGACAAAACTTGAAGCGGGCGGCCGACAATATTAAATCCTTACGGCAGCCTTCATCCCGTCTGCAACCTTTAGCACCCACTGACAAGTTTTGTTGCCAGACAAAACTTGAAGCTGGCGGCCGACAATATTAAATCCTTCCGGCATCCTTTCTCCGCCCGCCTTGCTCAAACCGCTATCATCCGTTTATAATTTTGATGAAATGGAAAATATCATTGCAGAGCTGATAGATAGCTTAAAACCGGCGACGGTCTTTGCGCTGGTGGGGGAAAGCGGGACGGGCAAGAGTTTCCGCTCCAAGCTGTTGGCGGAAAAATACGGGATTCATGTGATTATTGACGACGGACTGTTGATTCGCGACGATAAAATCCTTGCCGGGAGGTCGGCGAAACACGAAAAAACGTATATGGGCGCCGTCCGTGCGGCTCTCTTTGACGACAAGGAACACCGTGATGAGGTTGCGCGCGTTTTGAAGCGGACGCACATTAAAAAAATCCTGATACTCGGAACATCGGAAAAGATGGTGTTCAAAATTGCCACGCGGCTCCAGCTGCCGCCTCCGCAAAAAATCATTCGGATTGAAGACATTGCAACGCGCGAAGAAATTGAGAAAGCCATCAAGACGCGGACGATTGAAGGGAAGCACGTTATTCCAGTGCCGTCAATTGAAGTAAAACGCAGTTACCCGCAGATTTTTTCTAATTCGATTAAACTTTTTCTGCGCAAAAAAAATCTATTCGCCGGCGCGGATAAAAAAGAAGGTAAATTATTTGAAAAGTCGATTGTGCAGCCGGAGTTTTCCAAAAAGGGACGCATCGAGATTTCTGAAGCCGCGCTTACCCAGATGGTCATGCACTGCGTTGCCGAATGCGATGATGCGGTGTGCGTCAAAAAACTTTCTATTAAAACCAATAACCGCGGCTACCGGATTGTTATCACCATCGATGTGCCGTTCGGAACGCAGCTGACCGGCAAAATTCATCGCCTTCAGCAATATATAATAGATAAAATCGAAGGCTTTACCGGTATTTTTATTGAGGAAGTGAACATCATAATCGACAAAATTACCGGCACCAACACGCCGCCGGCTTAAACGCGCTTCCGTCCGGCTTTTATGCGGATGCGCAGCCAAGCCCCCGCAATTCAAGTGCGCTGCACACCCCTGCAAACTGCCGATTGAGCAGTCCGTTGCGTTGCCGAGACCCCTTGCCGCACGAGCAGGAGGCAGATGCAGGCGGCAAACCTGCGCCTCTTGGCACGAATAAAGCGGCGGTCAGGGTGACAAATGGGCTACGCGCCATCGCTGCAAGCCTCTCCGCGTTCTGAAAAAAAAGCCGCCGCGCCGTGCCATCCGATGCGCAAAAAAATTGCAAGAGCCTACCCTTGACCGTGCAGTTTAAGTTTACTAAGATGATGCCATGCTTAAAAATACGAAGCCTGCGGCGTTCATTGCCGCGTTTTTGCTTGTATCATCCCTGCTGCACGCTCAGAAAATTACGACGGCAGGTTCATTCTTCAAAACAGTCTCCGATTATTATTCAACCATAAAAGATTATGAAGCCGACGTTGAAATTACCGCAGGCAAGCGGGAAATGACCGGGCGCGTGTCATTCAAACGGCCGGGCTTACTTCGCATCGACTTTTCCAATCCGCAGGAACAGGTGATTGTTTTTAATGGCGATATGCTGACGATTTATCTTCCCGAAGCGCAGGCTGTCCTTCAGCAAGCGGTGCAATCCGGCAAAGGGGGAATCGGCGGGGCATCGCTTGCAACGCCCGGCGGTCTGTATCTTTTGAGCCGGTACTATTCCGTATCATACGAAATCGGACAAACTCCCGTTCCGCTTGATGAAGGCGCTCCTGAATCAGTGATAAAACTTGTTTTTTCCAGTCGGACTGCGTCCGAAGCGTTCCGGTACCTCAAAATTGCCATCAGCGCGGATACAAAGCTCATCCGAAGAGTGTATGCGGTAACAAAACGCGGCGAAAAGATTGTCTTCAACTTTACCGATTATAAACTGAACAAGGATATATCGGAGCAGCGGTTTATTTATGATCCGCCTTCTTCCGCCAATAATTACAACAACTTTTTGTTCAGCGAGTAAACCACCATGGAAAGCTACGGAGAAATACTGAAGAAGACGAGGGAAATGAAAAACCTCGACTATGATACGATTGCGCGAGATACATCCATCTCCCAGCATTTTTTGGCGGGAATTGAAGATGAAGATACCAGTGTCTTTCCCGGCGAAGCATATATGCTCGGTTTTATGCGAAATTACGCGGATTATTTGGGCTTGAATTCGGAGATGGTGCTCAGGCTCTACCGCAACAAGAAGCTGCAAGAGTCGCCCATTCCGGAAGGCCTGCTTGTCCGCGAAAAGCCGCGATATTTTTGGCCGCTCATCGTAACCGGCTGCGTCATTTTGACCGGGGGACTTGCCGCGCTCGGTTTCTTTCTTACAATTCGTCTGCGTCCGCATTTGCCGAATAACGTGGTACTCGACAAAGATTCGGCGGTGCGTAAGTACGCAATTACCGACAAAACATTTTCCGGCCGCATTTATATCGGCGACCAGCTCATTTACCCTGCCGAGGAGGGCGAAATCATCCTCACCGTCAGCGGGACGCTTTCGGCTTTTGCGCTTGATACGCCGGTCGGCACACTGCGCACAGAGCTTTCTGAGGAGACGGAAATTGACATTGACGGCGACAAGAAGACGGATTTAATTGTGTACGTGTCCGACATATCGAATATTGATGCGTCGCGGGGGGCGGAGGTGCGCATTTTGCGGCAGAGCGGTCTTGCGGCGGCCGTTTCTGAAACCGTTCATGAAGAAATTCCTGCCGTTTCGGAAGCCGGCAAAAAGCACAAGCAAACCGTCATTCATGACGACAACCGCGCCTATCCGTTTACGCTGAACGCAAGTTTCCGCGGCGCGTGCGAGTTCCGCTACCGTACTGACCGGCGGGAACCGAGCGAATCCTACTACACAAACGGCGAAGTCGTAACGATGACGGCAAATAATGCAATCCGCCTCTGGATGTCAAATTGTAATGCCGTCAAACTTACGGTCATTGCCGATTCCCGCAGTTTTGATTTGGAAATTGGAAAAGCCGGTCAGGTTCTCGTTGAAGACATCAAATGGCTCAAGGACAAGGACGGCCGCTACAAACTGGTGGTTATCGAGCTTGACTAGTTTTTTTATTGACCAGCACGGCTGCGCAAAAAATCAAGTTGACGGCGAACTGATGATAAACCGCCTCAACAATCTCGGTTTAACGCAGGTTTTTGACGCGGACGGCGCGGACTTAATCATCATCAATTCATGCGGATTTATCGAAAGCGCAAAAAAGGAGTCGATTGACGCGCTGCTTTTTGCGCGAAAACAATATCCTGACGCAAAAATCCTTTTGACCGGCTGTCTTGCCGAGCGTTACGCAGACATTTTAAAAGATTCCATGCCGGAAGCCGACGGCATTTTTGGAAACGGCGATTTATCTAAGATTGACAGCGTGGTGCAGACCATGTTGGCAGGCGAGCGTCCCGTACTCGTTCCGCCGCAAAAAGGCGTGTGCTGCGGCGAGCGGCGGACGCTGCTCTCGTTCCGCGGCAGCGCGTTTGTCAAAATCACGGAAGGCTGCTCCAACCATTGCTCGTTTTGCGCCATTCCACTCATCCGCGGAGAACTCCGCAGCCGCAAAGTCTGCGACATTGTTTCAGAAATTAAGGAATTAGTGCGGGACGGTATCCGCGAAATCAATCTTATCGGGCAAGACCTTGCCGCTTACGGCACAGGCGACGGCGACGACGTATTCGGTACGGGGACGTTTCCGCTCCCCGCAATCGATGAAAACGGCGTCAACTGCGGCACAAAAACAGAAAGCGCGCTGTCCCTGCTGCTCAAAAATATTTCTGCTCTGGACGGGAACTTTATTCTCCGCCTCTTGTACATTCACCCCGACCACTTTAACCGCGACGTGCTGGCGGCAATCAAAGCTGACCGCCGCATTCTCCATTATTTCGATATTCCGTTCCAGTCTGGCTGTACCAAAATCATCCGCGCCATGAACCGCAGAGGCTCGTTTGCCGAATATGCGCATCTTGTGCGCGACATACGCACGGCATTGCCGGACTCGGTTATCCGCACGACTTTTTTGACAGGCTTTCCGGGAGAAACTGACGAAGACGCGCTTGAAACGCAAGCATTTTTGCGCGAGATTCAAAGCGCGTGGTCGGGTTGCTTTCCGTACAGTCGGGAAGAAGACACGCCCGCCTACGCGATGAAAAAGCGCGTTGCAGCCAAAACCGCAAAAGCCCGCGCGGACGCTCTTACCGCCATTCAAGCGGATATTACTGCACGACATTTAGCGTCCCGCGTCGGCGAAGAATACGATATATTAATAGAAGAAATTATCGTCAGCAGCAACGAAGGGGACGGAGATGCCGGCGGCCTTGCAATCGGCAGGGCGTGGTTTCAAGCGCCGGACGTTGACGGCTCCGTCGTCGTGCGCTACGACTGCAACGATGCATCGCAAAAGACCGCGGTGCAGGCGGGACGTTTTGTCCGTGTGCAGATAGAAGCGGCAGGCAGCGTAGATTTAAACGGCGTGTTTATCGGCGACTCCCCGCTGAACGAGGACGCGGTTCAGTCGCGTTTGATATTTGCTCCGGAGGTGCAGAACGCAGATGATACGGGATTATCTTGATTCCTTGAACGATAAGCAGTGCGAAGCCGTCGTGCATTCCGGTGCGCCGCTTTTGATTTTAGCCGGAGCCGGTTCCGGAAAGACGCGCGTCATCACGACGAAAATTGCGTTTTTGATTCAGGAGCGCGGCATAAACCCTTCGCAGATTCTTGCCGTTACCTTCACCAAAAAAGCGGCAAATGAGATGAAAGAGCGTGCCGTCACCCTTGAGCCGCGTGCGGCCGGCGCACAGATACGCACATTTCATTCGTTTGGCGCGTGGTTTTTGCGCCGTTATGCCGATGAAACGGGGCTCTCGCCTTCGTTTACAGTCTATGACGACAATGATTCAGCGCTGCTCATTACGAAAGCTGTTCCTGCGATGAAAAAGCGGGATGCGAGCATCGCGGCGCATAAAATTGCGCTTGCAAAAGATTATTGCCTGTCCCCCGATGACGACCTTTCGGAAATTGACGTGCGCGAGGAGTTTCCAGAAACGTACCGCGCCTACCAAAACCGCTTGCGTTCGACCGGAAACGCAGATTTTGGCGACCTCATCATGCTTCCGGTGCGCATCATGGAGCAAAATCCGCACATCCGCGCACAGATGCATCGCCGCTTCCGTGTCATCATGGTGGACGAATATCAGGATTCAAACATTGCGCAATTCAAACTTTTGCAAATGCTTGCGGGGCTGGATGAAGGCAGCGGCACGTATGTATGCGTTGTCGGCGACGATGACCAGTCAATTTACCACTTCCGCGGGGCGGAGGTGCAAAACATCTTGAATTTTGCAAACATCTTTCCCGGCACCGACATTATAAAACTGGAACGCAATTACCGATCGACAGCGAAAATCCTTGCGGCGGCGGATGCGGTTGTCCGTCACAACGAGGGGCGGCTCGGCAAAACGCTTATTGCCGAACGCGGAGACGGTTCTATGCCGCAGCTCTTTTTCTTAAAAAATCAGGACGAAGAAGCCGCCTTTGCTGCAAATCTCATCGAACAGTCGCATAATGATACGGAAAATCCTTGTCCGTATGGAAATTGGGCGATTTTATACCGGACGAATGCGCAGTCGCTCTCATTTGAAACTGAATTTCTCCACCGGAAGATTCCGTATGTTGTCGTCGGCTCTCTAAAATTCTACGAGCGCGAAGAAATAAAAGACACGCTTGCCTACCTTGCGTTTATCGCAAACCCGCGCGACGAAATTGCGTTCCGGCGGATTGTAAACAAGCCTCCGCGCGGCGTTGGCGATAAATCGCAGGAAAAGCTCATCGATTCAATGCGGGGGAGGGGAGTGCAGGATAATTTTACGCTTTTGACCGCCTGCGATACAGCTTCGGAAATGCTTTCCAAAAGAGCGTACGAGGGGGCAAAAGAGTTCTCCGCGCTGGTAAAAAATGCGGCGGCTCGCTTGCAAGATGAGGAGACGGCGGAACGCTTGAGCGTCTTTGTGCAGCAGTTGATTGAAGATTCGCGTTTGCTTTGGTACCACCAAGGGCAGGACGAAATTGACGGCACGTCGCGCACGGCGAATATGCAGGAACTGGTGAACGCCGCGCTTTTATACCCGTGTACGCAGGACGGCTTGCTTGCATTCCTTGACTCGATAGAACTTGACCGCGTGCTTGCCGAAAATGCGGGGACGGATAGCGTGGATGCAGTAACGCTCATCACCTTGCACAACACAAAAGGACTTGAATTTCCGCGCGTCATCATCACGGGGCTTGAATACGGCATATTTCCGCGCACGGACAAATACGATGCAGAACTTGAAGAAGAACGCCGGCTTTTTTACGTGGGCATAACGCGCGCCAAGGACGAACTTTTTATTACGAGCTGCCTTGAACGCCGCTGGTTCGGGCACACGGAAGCGATGTCGCCGAGCCAATTTTTACTGGAAGCGGGCGATACGCTTCAGGCAGCCGGGCGGATTCCAGACTTTTTACGCGGACAGGGCGGAGCGCCGGAGTTGGACGACGCGCGCAGCGCCTTGGTGAAAAAATGGGCGCGCGGCACGCGGGTTTTCCATGACGATTACGGCTACGGCGAAATTATCAACTGCAACGCACAAAATGCCGAAGTCGTCATCACGGTGCAGTTTGAAACGGGCGGAAGTAAAAAGTTCTTGCCGAAGTATCAGGCGCGGAAATTAACAATTATCGAAAACTAAATGCAGGGGCAAGGACGGATAGCCGCACCGCAATACGGCAATGCACACGTGTTGCTCGCCGGAATGCGGCTAATCCTGATTATCTTCGCTTTCCTTCTTTTTTCCCTGTAGGATGGATTTAAGCTCATCGAGATTCGGGATGTTGGCGGGAATCATGTTGGACAAATTCGGAAGATTCGGCGGAATCATACTGCCAAGATTCTGAACCATTGCGTTATCGCTGTACAGCATAAGGATTTGCCACTTATACAGTTCAGCGATTTTGTGGCGGAGGATGCCGCCTTTTGCCGAAAGCTCCGCGCCGACTTCAAATTGTTTGTCGATAAAAATAAATTTTCCGATTCTTTCAAACGGTTTAAATCCGTTTTTCGGCGTAATGAGCCGCTCCATCTCTTTGAAAATCAAACTGCGGATTTGCTCCGACTTCAGGACAGCCGTCATATTCGTCGCGTCGATGCCATTTTGGAGCGCATAGTCTTTCAGCGCATCCTTCGCAGGCACGATGAGCGCCCCAAGGCAATTCTTATCCTGCCCCACAACGACTGCCCGCGCAATATATTCGGACTCCTCCAGTTTGCACTCAATCGGAAACGGCTCTACATTTTCGCCGGAGCGCAGCACGATGGTGTCCTTTTTGCGTCCCTTTACGATGATTTCGCCACGGTACGTTTTTACAACAAGGTCGCCCGTATCAAACCAGCCGTCATGCAGCACATCCGCAGTTAATTCCGGCTGATTATAGTAGCCCTTCATCACATGCGGCCCCCGCACGTACAAAACGCCCTGCTGTCCGGGCTTGCATTCGTTGCCGGAGCGATCCACAACGCGCCCCTCGCAAAACGGTAGGAGCGAGCCAATCGTGCCGAGCACGGGGTGGCGGTAATTGCGGATGCAGCAAAATGGCGCGGTTTCCGTAAGCCCGTAGACTTCGATAATGCGGATGCCGACGGCGTTGAAGAAGCGGTCGAGTTTTGGGGCAAGGCCGCCGCCGCCGCTCGTTCCGATTTTAAATCGCCCGCCGAAGTTCTCTTTGACGCTCCCGAAAAAAAACATTTCGCCGAGGATTTTAAATCCCAGTAAAAATAGAATCGGAATGTAGAGCGCTTTATTCAAAATCCGCATGATTACCAGCGGACGCTTGAATCGCAGACTGCGCCCTAAAATGATGTCGTGCATTTTGCGGATGGTGATGGTTGCCGCCGTTACTGCGCTAAAGAGCATCCACTTACCGACGGACGCGCTTTTTATCTGCTTGTGTACGGCTTTATAAATCGCTTCCCAGATGCGCGGAACGCACGCCATGCACTGCGGCCGGATTTTTTTCATATCCGCCAGAATCATGCTGACAACCGGCTTGGAATAGCAGAGCGCAACGCCTTTATATAGAAAGAAATATTCCATCTCGCGCTCGTAGATGTGCCATACCGGCAGAACGCAAAGCGCTTTATCGCCGGATTTGAGCGGAAAGAGGGACTCCATCGCATCCAGCTGAGAAAGGAAGTTTCCGTGCGTAAGTTCAACGCCCTTCGGAACGCCGGTGGTGCCGGAGGTGAATATGATGGTCGCGGTAGTATCTTCCGTTCCGTCTTTCATAATTGAGCGGAGCGTCGGGCCGGTGAGCATAATAAGTTTCTCTCCCAAGTCCATCACTTCTTCATAGCTGAATAGTTTAAGGTCGCATTTTTTTTTGTTGCTGTCTTTGTCTTTCTTTTTCGCTTTCCCTTTTTTCTTTCCGTTAGTCTTCCAGCCTTTCGGATCAATAAGGATGACGCATTCAAGATTCGGCAGTTCGTTTTTGCATTCAAGGATTTTTTCAAGGCTGTAACTGCTTTCCGCAACAACGAACCGGCAACCGGCAAAGCGCAGGATGTACGCCAAATCTTTTACCGTCGCTTCGCTTCCGCGCGGAATGTCGCACCCGCCGAGCGCCATAATGCCGAGACTGCACACCAGCCATTCTCTCCGGTTGTCGCTGATAAGGCCGATACGCTCGCCCGGTTCCGCCCCCAGCGCAAGCAAACCGTTGGCAAAAAAAAGCATCTCCCAAAAAATAGTGCGGTATGTTACGCCGACAAAAGAGCCGGTCTTGTCCTTGTAAAATTGCAGGTAATCATCGGGATTTTTTTGCGCCCTTTCCCGAAGTAGTTGAGGAATTGTTGAATATTCATGCTTATCTGACTGATGCCGTTTCATATCCGTATGACAGTTTTGCTGAACCTGTCAACCTCCGATGGCATGATGATGTATTTATAGAAAAGATGCAAGCGAGGCTGTTTTGCCGACAACCGCTTAAAACGCCGGCTGCTCGCGTACTATGCGAGGGGGCGTACAAGCCACCGATTATCCTCATTCAAGAGAATTTCGCTATCGAGCAGTTTTATTCTGCGGATAGGAATGCCGCATACTGCGATGGGAAGGCGCTTGCCTGCGGAAAGACGTTCCGTCCTACGGCATTGCCCCACTCCGCTGCGGCAAACGCGCCTTTCCACGCCGCCCGCAGCTGACGGCCGCGCGTACCAGCTTGCCGTGTCCCCTCCCCTGCGGCTTACGCCTTGTAGCCAGCCGCTGCGCTTCCGCGCTTGCAGGCGGTTAGAAGGAGCCGGCGTAGCCGCTTGCCTTTATCGCTTGGCGAGAATCTTCGGAAAGATTTTTGCAGCCGGAAAATACCATTGTTCCGTATTGTATCTGTTTTTTCGGCAGAGAGACGTTGGTCAAGCTGATGCAATCGCAAAAGGCCACGTCCGCAATTGCTTCAATATCCGCCGCGATTGTAATGGATTTCAACTGATTGCACCCCCTAAAGGCATTCGATTCAATCCGTTTTGCCGCTTCTATGGTAACTGATTCAAGTTTTGTGCAGTTCTGGAAAGCATCCATCCCCAGCCGGAGAACGAACGGAATGGAAACGGACAAAAGGCTTTCGCAGCCGTAAAAACCGCCGCGCCCAAGTTGCTTGAGCGACTTCGGCAGGGTAAGCGCATTGATTGCCGTTTTGCAACAAGCTCCTTCGCCGAGTATTTCGAGTTCTTCGGGTAATTGCAGGTCAACTAAACGCGAGCAGCCTTCAAACATACGCATGGGAATACTTTTAAGCTGTTTTGGTAACACCGCTTTTTCCAACTTGTCATCAAACATTGACGGATCAGCTTGAAGCGGAGCAGGATTCACGATTCTTGTAATCGAATCGGCAAACGTAATTGCGGTAATGCCTTTATTTTTGAAGGATGCCCGGCATGCTTCGACCGGCATCCCATCAATCGCTGCGGGAATGACGACTGCTCCGCCGCTTCCGCAATAACCGGTGATGACAATGCCGTTACGCATTTCATTCAACTCATACTCAAAGCCGGATGCAGATTCGACGTTCCGTTCCATTAAAAACTCCTTGTGCAGGCAACCGCCCGCCATATAAAACCTGTTCGGAACTTTCGTTTCAGAACAGGTTATCTTGAAATGCGAGTTTAAAACCGTGCTCGCGGAGCGGTTTTGCACTCGCCGGCTTGTTCGATACGCGCTATCGAACAGGTCTATTGATGCGCCGGTAAAACCGTTTGCGTACTTACCGGTTCCGTTTTTAACGCCGCGTTTAGAGCTTCCAACCGGCGCCAATTTCGGCATTGAATTTAATGCCGTGATGCGGCAATCTGTATATGTTTTTTTGGTTCATCATGATTCCAAATAACAACTGCGGCCGTATGAAGAATTTTTTGATGAGGTAGATGTCCGCGCCCGCGCCAACATCGAACCAATAGGCATTTAATTCTTTCCGCTCATCCGCCGACAGTTCTCTTTCTTTGTCTTTGTCATTGTCATATTTTCCCTTCGCAAAGACCGCAAAATCAAAATCAACGCCGATTAGTGGGTAGATTTTTGCGTTTTTAGCAGCAGTAAACGGATATTTCCCAAACACTCCGAAATTCAGATACACCGCCTCGTTTTCTATTTCATATCGATTTATAAAGATATTTTTCTTATTAGAGTACATCTTCTCATAATACGTTTCTCCGACCGCAAAATTGCAGCCGAACTGCGCCATAGCATATTGCGCATCAAAAAATCCTTTTACGCCCAGCATATTGCTCGTATGCTTTTTATCTAGCCGCAGCTTTTCTGTCGATGGTACCCAATCCGTTTTAAATTTCAACTCAGCCCTTCCTGTACCAAAGTTATGGACAAGCGTATAGTCAAATATTCCGCCGACACTTAAATCAAGCGCGCTTACCGCTCCGCTCATACAGACTATGGCAAGCACAGCCGCACATAATTTTTTCATGTAATGCTCCTAGATCGCAGATATATTGCGTCAACTGTAAATTGCTCTCCATTTTATCCGTTTAAACTGATGCGAATGGAGACAGAAACACCGTTCTGCTCTTAGCATCGGCGTTTTCCGAACCAGAGTGCAAGAAAATCAGCAAACATGACGAATTTTTATTCGCTCGAAGTAATTTGTTCGGCGGATAAAGCAAGGTCGGCATGTATCTTCCGCCCTGCGCATCATGCAATAGACCTATTCGATAACTGTGCTGTCGAACAGGTCTAATATATAGAAGAAATTGAAGAAATCAGGTTGGAGAAGGAGCGTTGCCGTGCGGATTTTACTTTGTTGTCCTCTCGCCGCAAGTTTTCTTCGGGAGGTAAAAATAGGTACGGGAATAACGCAATGGCCCTGCCGCTCTAGCACGTATTCTTGCAGGGAAAAGTCCTGACTTCAAGACGTACGCCCCGCTTGCAAAATTGCACATTATGTTGAGCTGTGGTATATTGACGCATATTCTTGGGCGTCGGCGGGCGGCGTCTTTTTATTTGCGTCGGCTGCGCCCTTTGTATGTGCAAGGGCTTATACCGTAACGGTCGGCGCGGGGCAGGGCAACATGGCAGCCGCAAGCGGCAAACGGTTATATATCATCGGCGCGGGGTTTGCAGGTCAGACGATTGCGGACGACATTAAGCGAAAACGCATATTCGGAACGGCGGCGGCCTTTCTTGACGACGACAAAGCGCTCATCGGAACGAAGGTTGACGGCATTCCCGTGTTGGGGCCGATTGCAAGTCTTTCGTCGATTTTTCGGCCGACGGACACGGATGAGGCGATTATTGCAATTCCGAGCGCGCCGGTTGAGCGGATTCGGGAAATTTACGGCTTGCTGAAAGAAAGCGGATTTACCCACATCAAAATCCTTCCGGGCATATCGCAGGTGATAAACGGTTCGGCGCATCTGGTACAAACGCGCGACATCGATCCGCTCGACATTCTGGGGCGGACGCCGATTACCATCCAGCTTAAAGAAAGCCTATCCTACCTGCGCGGAAAGCGCGTCCTCATCACGGGGGCTGGAGGCTCAATCGGTTCAGAGCTGTCGCGGCAACTGCTTTCAGGCGGCGCGGAACGGCTCTATCTGTTCGGACACGGCGAAAACTCAATCTATCAAATAGACCGCGAGCTGCGGCTGTTGCAGGCGGAAGGTATCGGCGAAAAGGCATCGGTTGTGCCTATCGTCGGCGATATGCAAGACCGCGCGTACGCCGATTACATTATTGCAAAAACGCGGTGCGAAGTGATTTTCCACTGTGCGGCGTACAAGCACGTTCCCATGATGGAAGAAAATCCGGTCGCGGCGATTTCCAACAATGTGTTCGGCACAAAAAATCTGCTGGACGCGGCGTTAACCCATTGCGTCAAGCGCTTTGTGCTTATTTCGACGGATAAGGCGGTGGAGCCGGCGAGCGTTTACGGCGTAAGCAAGATGATTTCGGAAAAGCTGACGCTCCACGCGGCGCACAATGCGGCGGACGGGAGCAATTTTATGTTCGTCCGATTCGGCAACGTGCTCGGCTCTCGCGGGTCGATTTTGCCGCTGTTCATGGAGCAGATAAAAAACGGCGGGCCGGTAACCGTTACCTCCGCCGACATGGAACGGTATTTTATGACGATTCCGGAGGCCTGCTCGCTCGTGCTGCAAACCGGCGGGGTCGGCAAAAACGGGGAAAGCTACCTGCTTGACATGGGGGCGCGGATTAAAATCATCGAACTGGCCGAACAGATTATCAAGTTCAGCGGGTTGGAGCCGCACAAGGACATTGGAATTAAGATTGTCGGGATGCGGAAAGGCGAGCGGGAAGTTGAACCGCTGTGGCTGCCGGAGGAAGAGCCGAAGGAAACCGGCTACCCGAAGATTTTGCGCCTCAAAAATCTTGAATTTCCGGAGGAGCGGCTGAGTGCGCTGCTGCAAAAACTGGAGCCGATTTGCCGGTGCAGAGACGGAGCTTTGCCGGATCCTGCGGTATTCCGCAACCGCGAGCGGCTGCTTGCCGTGCTGTGCGCGGATTTTCCGTCGCTCAGAAAATTCTACGATGCAATGAGGAGTGCAATATGAACGAGGCGCTTAAAGTAAAGTTTTTCGTACCGTCAATTTCTGCGGAAGAAGAACAGGCCGTTTTGGAGGTGTTGCGCTCCGGCTGGCTGACGACGGGACAGTACGCCTTGCAGTTTGAATCGGATTTTTCCGCTTTTATGAACCGTGCGCAATCGCAGGAAGCGCGGGCGGCTGCGGGGCTTTTGTGCGCTCCGGTACAGAGCCTTGCAGTCAACTCAAATACGAGCGGAATGATGCTTGCGATGGAAGCGTGCGGCGTAAAAGCTGGAACTGCCGTCATCACCACGCCGTATACGTTTGTTTCAACGGCGACAGCGGCGCGGCACTTGGGCGCGGACGTGCTTTTTGCCGACACGGAAAAGGATTCCTACAGCATCGATGCAGCCCATGTTGAACGGCTGCTTGCCGCCGACACGGAAAAGCGCATTAAGGCCATCGCGCCCGTGCATATTGCGGGCAACGTCTGCGATATGAAGCGGCTGTGCGCGCTCGGAAAAAAATATAACGTGAAGATAATCGAAGATGCCGCCCATTCGTTTCCGAGCTTGACCGCGTTGGGCTACGCGGGAACCATCGGCGATATCGGCGTGTTTTCATTTTACGTTACCAAGACGATTACAACGGCCGAAGGCGGAATGGTCTGCACCCGCGATGAATCGCTGGCCAAACGCATGGCGGTGATGCGTATGCACGGCATGGATCGGACGGCGTGGGACCGCTACACCTCGCCGCGCGCATCATGGGAATACGACATCATTGAAGCGGGCTTTAAGTTCAATCTGCCGGATATTCTTGCGGCGCTCGGCGTGGGGCAGCTAAAAAAGGCGGAGGCGTTTTTTGAACGGCGCAAGCAAATCGTCCAGCGGTACAACGAAGCGTTCCGGCAGCTCGATTTTGTGCAGCTCCCTCCGGACGGCGAAGGCAATGCGTGGCATCTGTACCTCATGCGGCTTAAGCCGGAGCTGCTGACAATCGGGCGCAACGAGTTTGCCGCGCTTTTGCAGGAACGGGGCATCGGGATTTCCGTGCATTTTATTCCGCTCTTCCATTTTACTTATTGGAAAAACCTCTACAAAGATTTTACGGCGGAAAATTTTCCGAATGCCGAAGCGCATTACGCCGCAACTATTTCGCTTCCGCTCTGGCCGGATATGCCGCTTACCGATGCGGACGCAGTGATTGACGCGGTGCGGGATATAGGATCGGCGCATCATGTCTGAATCCGCGCGGACAACGGGCAAAAAACGGCAGCGGAAAACGGCGGAATCTTATCTTGCCAACGAATTTTATTCAGACTGCACGGCGAGCGGGATGCTTTTCGGCGCGCTTGTCCGCAGTCCTTACGCATACGGAAAAATTACGAATGTCATAATTGATTTGCCGGAAGATTACCGGCTCTACACCGCCCGCGATATTCCGGGCGAAAATTCTATCCGGACGCTGAACGCGAGCGCAAAGATTTTTTCCACAGGCGAGGTGCAGTACATTGGGGAGCCGGTCGGCATCATTGTGGGGCCGGACTTGCAAACGGCGCGGCGTCTTGCATCGGAAGCGGAACTAACGTTCGCGGCCGACACCATAGAAGCGGCGGCGCGGTCGCTTGCAAAAGAATACCGGCGGCCGTTCATCCCGATTTTCCCGCCTTCCGCTCAAAATGATGAAAAAATCCCGCTGTCCGTTTTCAAAAAGTTTTTAGCCGACGGCGAAGAAGCTCCGATTCAAAAAAATTATTGCGCGCTGCACGAGCGGCCGCACACGCGCATAAGCGGCGGGCGGAGCGTTGTGATTGCCGAGCGGGTTGTCCGAACAGGCTTTTTCCTGCCGGCGGCGGACAAGAGCGCGAATGCTGCCGACGAGTTTTATCAAGCGGCGGATTACGATGTTGCCGGAACGTGGACGCATCAGGAATCGCCGGTTGCGTGGATGGAGCCGAGCGGCGCATTCTGCACGAAGAAGGGGCAGAAAATCACCGTTATGACGACAACGCAGTGGCCGGAGCATTTGAAGGCGGCCATTTCGCGTGCGCTCAAACTTGATGCCGAAAACATAACCGTCAGAAAAACCCGCGCGCAACCGCCGAATGTCAGCGGCCTGTGGCGGCGCACGACGCTTGCGGTGCAGGCAGCCGTTGCAGCGTACTTGTGCGGAAGCCCTGTACTCCTCATGCTGACGCGGGAAGAGCAACGCACGTTCATGGACGCAGGACTGAAAACGGCGCTTACCTACCGCTCGGCGGCGGACAAGAGCGGCCGGATTCAAGCGATGAAGATTACGATTGATGCCAATGCGGGTGCAGCCAATCCGTTTGCGCCGGAAATTGCCGACCGGCTTGCTGCGGCGGCCGCCGGTTTTTACGACATCGAAAATATGTACATTGCAGTGCGGATGCACACATCGGACAGCCCGCCGACTTCGTTCTATCCCGAATCGGCTGACGCGCCGGTTTTTTTTGCGCTCGAAAACCACGTACAGCAGATTGCGCTCCGCGCCGGTTTGATGCCGGACGAAATTCGATTTCGGAATATTGCGCCGGACGATGCGCCGGAATATTCGCCGTTTATCGTCAAGATTCATAAGGCGCCGTCCGCCGTGCAGACGATTATGCGGCAAAGCGACTTCGGCCGGAAGTACGCATCGCTGCATCTTGACCGTGCGGGGCCGCCGCGCATCGGCGATGGGGTGTTCCGCTCGCTGCCGCGTCGCGGCGTCGGGCTTGCGTGGGCGTATGGCGGTTCGTGCTTTTTCGGTTCGATGTTCAACGCATTCGATCAAAAAATGGAAGCGACGCTTGAAACGGACGGTACGTTTGTCATCAATGCAACGGAGCCGCCGCCGCACGTCGCAAAAATCTGGAAGAAAATCGCTGCGGGAATGCTGGGGCTTGAAGAAGCTGCCGTACAAATCAAAAATACGGCTGGAACGCAGCGGCAGCCGTCAATCCCCGATAATCTGTACAATAATATTTCGATTATGACGCTGCTTTTGAAACGCTGCTGCACGGAGATTCAGAAAAAGCGATTCCGTATTCCGCTGCCGATTACATCGAAGAAAGCGGTAACGCCTGCGATGAAGCGGCAATGGAATGCTGCGGACTTTTGCGGCTCGCCGTTCCATGCGACGGCATTCGGGTGCGCCATTGCGGAAGTTGAGTTTAATGCTGATACCTACATGGAAAAAATCAACGGCATTTGGATTGCAATTGATTGCGGCGAGATTCTTTCCGTTAAATCTGCGGAAAACGCGGTGCGCCTTGCCGTTCAGCAGGAATTGGAGCGTTTGGTGCAAAATGAAACAGCGGTGTGCGACCATATTTCCATTTCCTTTATGCAGTCGAATAATCCGCCTGCGCAAATTGGCGGCATTGTGCACAATATTGTTCCGGCGGCATTTACGCTCGCGATGTCGCAAGCTCTGTCCGCGCCTGTAACGGAGCTGCCTTGTACGCAGGAGCAGTTCTATCGCTTGGCAGAAGATGCGGCGGCCGCCGCGCGTTCTGCGGCTGCAAAAGACGCTGACTCCGCCCGTTCCGACAAAAAAGAAGGTGAAAAATGACCATACCGGTAATCATGAATGGCGAACAGACGTTCTTTGAGGCGGCGGCTGATGAAAAGCTGCTCGACGTGCTGCGTAAAAACGGAAACCTGTCCGTAAAATCCGGCTGCGTTCAAGGCAGTTGCGGCTCCTGTACCGTCTTGCTTGACAGCAAGCCCATTCCCTCCTGTCTGCTGCCGGTCTCTTTCGCGCACAATCGGAACATCGAAACGCTCGAACATTTCAGCAAGTCGGAAGAATACCGCTGCATTATCGATGGGTTCGAAAAAGCGGGCATCTGCCTGTGCGGGTTCTGCAACGCCGGAAAAATCTTTGCCGCACATACGGCGCTCCGCTCAAACGCAAAGCCGACCCGCGCCGCTATTGCAGGAATCATTCAGGGGCTGCCGCCGTGCTGCACGGACTCGGAAACGCTCATCAACGGCATCATCTACGCCTTCGATTGCTACGCGCAAAAAGCGGAGGTCATGCGATGAAAGCGGATGAAAAGAGCGTTTTTTATGCGCGGAATCTCAGCGAGCTGTTCTACCACATAAAAACCATTTCCACGCTTAAAATCGTCGGCGGCTGCACCAATCTCTGCGCGATGCCGGAAAAAACGGTGTCCACGCTGCTCATTCCCGAATTGCGGACGATTGAAAAGTACGAGCGTTATATTGAGTTTGGGCCGGGAACAACGCTTTCGGAAATTGAAGAGCTGGGGGAACGGCATCTGCCGCCAATGCTGTATCAGGCCGTCAGTTCCATTGCAAATGCGTTTGTGCGGAATCTTGCGACAGTCGGCGGAAACATCTTGGCCGACGGGCCGAAGCATACGCTCTATGCGCCGTTGCTTGCGCTTGGAGCCGTCCTTGAAATCCGCAGCCCGACTGAAACAAAAAATATCCCCTTGCACAGTTTTACCGCCGTTCCGCCGAAACACGCGCTGACCAATATTCGGGTGCCGCTCAATAGCTGGGACGTGAGCATTTTCCACCGGCTTGGCACAAACGGAATGCTTGGCGATGATTCCGCATCATTCGCCTTCCTTGTTGATACGGAAAAAGGCGTTATCACCAAATTGAGGATTGCGCTCGGCGGCATGGTAACATTCCGCTGCGCTGAACTCGAAAATAAACTGCTCGGAACGCGCCTGCCGCTCCACGAATCAAACATCGAAATCTACATCAGCGAGGCTGCCGCCTCATTCGACGCCCACGCGCAGGGGCAGCCCCCTCATTCCCTCCTGCGCCGCCGCTTCATCAATCTTGTCCGTTCCGCCTTTGACCAGTTGACGTAGGCCGGCGCATCCGAATACGCAGGATGTTGCAGGCAAGAGCGAGGCGGCAGGGCGAGCCGTTCTGTTGTCCGTGCGGACTGCCGGAGCTGTTGCCTGTTAGTGATAAGTGAACGTGTATCGGGCAACAGATCGCGGACGGGGTACGGCAGTTGGTGGACTTGCGGGGTGCGCTGTCCTACGGCGGTTGCAACAAATTTGATTTCGCGAACGCCTCTGCATTTGGCGCAAACGGTGTATTGCCTACCGGTAGAATGATGCGCATCCGATTGCGCGGGAACATCTCCGTTTTGCGTGTGCGGCAATGCGTTTTGTTCTGTTGTCCGTGCGGACTGCCGGAGCTGTTGCCTGTTAGTGGTAAGTGAACGCGTATCGGGCAACAGATCGCGGACGGGGTGCAGCAGCCGGTGAACTTGCGGGGGGGGCGCTGTCCTCTGGCGGTTGCAACAAATTTTCTTTCACGAACGCCTCTACATTTAGCGCAAACGGTGTATTGCCTACCGGTAGAATGATGCCATCCGACTGCGCGAGAACATCTCCGTTTTGGGTGTGCGGCAATGCGTTTTGTTCTGTTGTCCGCGCAGACTGCCGGAGCTGTTGCGTTTCTTGCGGGATTGGGAAGTGTTTGTGCGCATAAGCAGGGCGGGCAGCATAAAAAAACCGCCTGATGCGGCAGGCGGCGTTGACCCTTGGCAGAATCGAACTGTCGACAACTTGCTTAGAAGGCAAGTGCTCTATCCAGCTGAGCTAAAGGGCCGTGCGCGTACTATAGTGCATCTGGGGCGTTTAGGCAAGGGAGCGGAAACGTGAGCAATAAATGCGGAACTCATTGTATAATAGTAAATTAACAAATAGGAGCGGGCTGATTATTTTTATACATTGGGCAGAGAAGTTGATAAAACAAGGCGAGGCGATTTTTATGGATGGAAAAATTACGAATGTCGCTCACAACAAGCGGAGTGAGCTGGCGGGTATTTTGAGCGCTTGTACGTGCGAAGTTCTGTTTGGTTTGAGTTATGTTTTTACAAAACACGCCGCCGGAGCTGCGGGGCCGCTTGCGCTGTTGGGATGGCGATTCTTTACAGCGTTTGCAGCAATGTCCGTTTTGGCTGCCGCGCGGATTGTCAAAATCAATTTGAAAGGGAAAGACTTTACGCCGCTGCTGGCGCTTGCGCTTTGCAATCCGGTTATTTATTTTGTCTGCGAAACATTTGGCATTCATTTTACGACAGCTGCTGAAAGCGCCGCGTTTTTGGCGTGCATTCCGGCGGCATCGCTTGCCTGCTCTGCTGTCGTCCTCCGCAAAAAGCCGCGTAAAAGGCAATCGGCGGGAATTGCCATAACGCTCTGCGGGGTGTTGCTAACGGTCGGGGCGGCGGGCGCGTCCGTTCGTTTTTCGGCGTTGGGCTATGCCGTTTTGTGCGGGGCGGTCATTGCGTATGCTTTGTACAGCGCATTTACGGAAAAGGCCGAATCATTTTCCGAGATGGAAATTACGTTTGTGATGCTCGCAGCCGGCGCAGCCGTTTTCGCAGGCGCAGCTGTTGCAAACGCAGCCGCGCGGCGTACGCTTATGGATTTGGTATCGCTCCCATTCCGAGAGCCTGCATTTGCGGCAGCCGTTTTGTATCAAGGCATCGGCTGTTCCGTCTTCGCCTTTTTCTTGTCGAATGCCGCAATCGCCCGAATTGGGGTGAATGGCGCTTCCGCATATATCGGGGTGTCTACTGCCGTGTCGATTTTGGCAGGTTCGCTTTTTTTGCAAGAAGAGCTTACGCCGTTCCAAATTTGCGGAGTGATTTTGATTCTTGCAGGAGTGTTTATCGCAAATCGGAAGCTGCTGCCCGTTCGCCCGCAGGAATAAGGAGCGCGGATCGGTTGCTTCTCGTGTCGGCGCATTCTGGCGGATGGCGGTTGGGGGCGTCCCTATTTTCGTGTAAATAAAAAATCGGTAGAATGCCGGTAGTGCGTTTATATAACCGGTGCGCCAGCGCGCACGATAAAAATCAATTCGGAAAGTGAGATTTTCCATCTATTTTTGGAGGCACCATGCGGAAGATTGTTCAAACGGTTGCGATAGTGGCTGCGGCGGGGATTTTTTTCTCGTGCGCAAAGGCTCCCGCCTACAAAGACGGAACGTATACGGCGGTCAGCGAAAAAGATGACTGGGGCGGCTGGGCGGATGTTTCCATCACCGTGCAGGATAAAAAGATTGTAGACTGCACATTTGTCTCCTACGATAAAAACGGCGTTGTCAAAGACAAAACCTACGGAATGCAGGACGGGCAGATTAAAAATGCAGGGCTTTACAAGATTGCGCAAGATTCTGTTGAAAGCTGTAAAAAATATCCGGAAAGCCTTGTGGAAACGCAGGATATTGATAAGGTCGATGCAGTGAGCGGGGCGACGGTTTCGCATCAGCTTTTCCAAGACGCGGTAAAAAAGGCCCTGCAAGATGCGCATGAGTAACGGATTCAGCAGTATGGATAAACTTGACACAATTACGCTTGCAAAATTAAATATCCAAAGAAAGCCGGTTCGTTCGGTAAGCCTTGCGGTTCTGACGTTTGCGCTTGCTTTTACGCTTTTTACGGGAAGTTTTCTTGTAAAGAGTTTGGAAGAGGGGCTTTCGTCCCTTTCGAACCGGCTGGGAGCGGATATTATTGTTGTGCCGCAAGGTTACGACAGCAAAATTGAAGGCGCGCTGTTACGCGGCGAGCCGAATAATTTTTATTTTGAACGCACCGCGCTCGATGTTGTGCGGAGCATTGACGGCGTAGAAAAGGCAAGTCCGCAGCTTTTTGTTGCGACCCTTTCGGCCGGATGCTGTTCGTTTCCGCTTCAAGTTATCGGGCTGGACTTCGACAGCGACTTTTGCATTCTTCCGTGGCTCAAGCAGCACGTTAAATTCCCCTTAAAAGATAATCAAATCATCGTTGGCGCAAATATCGTCGGCAATTACAATTCCGAATTGAAATTTTTCAGTCAGCCCTTTGCGATTGCAGGTCGACTTTCAAAAACGGGGATGGGATTCGACAATTCCGTGTTTATGAGCGTACAGAACGCGCAGCGGCTCATAAAAGAATACGAGCGGATTATGCAGCACCCCGCTTCCGACAACGAAAATCTTATTTCGAGCATTATGGTGCGCGTTAAGTCCGGCAGCAACATTATGCAGGTAGCGCAAAAAATCCGAAGCGCGTTTAAGGGGCAGCAGCTGTACCCGCTTGCGGCGAAAAACATGATGTCGAACGTTGCCTCTGCAATAGAAAACCTTTCGTTTTACATTTATATTTTGACGCTTGTCCTTTGGATTTTAACCGTCCTTGTGCTATTTACCGTTTTTTCTTCCATTATAAATGAGCGCAAAAAAGAATTTGCGATGCTGACGATTTTAGGCGCGACCAAGAAAAAGATTGTTTCGCTCGCGTTTACAGAAGCGCTCATCATAAGCGGCGGCGGTGCGGCGGGCGGCTCGATGCTTGCGCTTTGCGTCGTTCTTTTATTCAATCAAGCGTTCAGCCAAGCGGTAAAATTGCCGTATCTTCGTCCTCACGCGCTTTGGATTTGCGGTTTGTTCCTTATCGTAACGCTGCTCGTTTCGGCAACGGGGCCGATTGCCTCGCTTAAAATGGTGCGGCAGTTTTCAAAAGCGGAGGATGCCCTTAACGCGCGGGAAGAATAAAAGACAATCCGCTTGCGGAATCGGCATTGGCGGAGGTTTGATAAACAGCGGCGGCGATTGCGCGGGAGCTTCCGGTGTACGAAAAGATGAGCAAGCCCATCTGCATTCCGCGGCGGGCGCGTGGAATGCGGCGCGATTTTCGCAGATACTGGGCCAAGAAGTTTTGAAAAAGCGGGAGGATGCAGAAAACCGAGCGGCGCAAGGTTCTTGCCTACGATCTGAATGCATCTACCCATCTTAGAGCGATGCCGCGCGCCTTGCTGAAAGCGCAAAAACCGCAATTCTGAAAGATGCGTAGGGAGCTTGAAAAAAAAACAACGGACTGCAAGTAACCGCACACGCTACAAGCTGCCTTGCGTTTTTTCGCAAATGGTGAGAAACGGTAACAAAAAGATGTATTTTCAACTTTATCTGTAACTCCCCCAAAAAGCGGCAGGCCTCTGTTACGCGCCTGCAAAGCATTTTAACGCGGACTATTACAAATAGAAGCTCCGCCGCCATAAAGCAAAATGGCAGCTTCTTCTGACCATAATGCACCAAAACGAAGCTCCGCCTACTTGCAGCAAACCGTAAACTACAGATCGCCGTACCGTCCGCTCCGGATTAGTAAATACGAAACCGGCAAGCTGGCTCCAAGTCCTTACTGCTTTAGAAAATACTCCCCGACATTTCCACCGTAATTTTTCCAAAAACAATACATCTGCCGACTGTGAAGTATTTTCCGTAGTCATTTTTCAGCTTGTTAAAAAATAAACCCCGCCCCAGCACGTTTTGCGCTGGAGCGGGGCTGTTTTGTCAGCTGCGTTTATTTATCTGCTTTTTTAGATAATATTTTCGCGGGTTTTTCAGTTTTGCCGGCTTCCGAGCTTTCTTTTTTGGCTTTTGCCGCAGTCTTTTTGACTGTTCTTTCAGCAGGCAGGAACGGTTTTACAAAGTCTTCACATTTGTATTCCGCTTTGTTTTTTGCAGCAAGCACATCGGCATAAAGTTTAAGCATTTCTTCTTCATGTTTGCTGTCCGCCAGCAGCGCCATGACTGCAAAAGCGTAGGTTATGCTCAAGTCCGTCGTTTCCTTGTTGAACCATGTTACGTCGTTAAAGCTGTTTGCGCCGGAAAGCATGAACGCTTTTTCGCCCTGTGTAAGCGGACTTACAAGCGCGAACACCGCTTTTTTCTTATCTTTTTCTGTAAGTGCGCTTTGAGCAGGTTTGGCAAGCGCAAAGAGCTTCGTCAAATCGCCTCGTAAATCCCCTGTAAGAAGTCCCGCATTTTGGAAATATTCGGCAAATTTCCGCGGCAACGCCCAGCGTTCGGCAAGCTCTGTTTCCGCGTAATCTTTAACCATTGCAAAACACG
>CAUTOX010000002.1:0-75861 GCA_963539665.1 uncultured Treponema sp. | reverse complement strand
TCAGTTCCTGCGAGTATTTTCTCGCAAGGTTCTGTAAAACCTCTTTTTTATGAAACGCCGCGTTGTCCATGATGATGACGTGCCCTTTCGGTAAACAGTTCAACAATTTGTCTTCAAACCACTCTTCGAACACAGAAGCTTTTATCGTTCCGCTGTAGGTGTGCGAAGCAAACAAAGCACCTTCACGTTGTGCCGCAACCAGCCCTATTCGAGCATGACGCCTGCCGCTAACAAGGAACTCTGTTTTGCCATTTTTATAGGTTTTGAGGCCGAAATTACCGGAAAAATACTAAAAAAGCACCTCATTTTTTCTAAAAACATCATAGAAATAGTTAGATTGCAATACCATTGTTCAAAAACTGAGTTCCGTGTGCCGCTGATGCGAATATTTACTGTATTCCTCGTTTACTGTACACATATTGGCGGTACATTTTCGTCCGGAGACCGGTTTCATCGATATACACGAGCTTTTCTTTGGGAATATCTTTGATTTTTTCTAAATACGCCTTACTTATCTGGGGGCTTTTTCTTTGTAAAATGTGCTCTTTTTTTCGAGTGATACCAAACTTTCGCAGCCGCTTCGGCACTGAAGATGGATGACAGCCGAAGACTTCCGATATTTCTTTGAGGTAGGCATCAGCATGCTCTTCTATGAAATGCGATGTTCTAAATCGTGCTATTTGTGCGATTTAGAAGTCGTAGCCCTTGTTCGCTGTTGTCGAATAGGGCGTGTTTTCGGGAATAATTTTCTTGTTAACTGGACAACGGACTTTTATTTTTACGTCGCCGGTTGCCTCATATCGCCTTTTCCAAGGAATAATTGTACTAATATTTACTTTGAACATTAAATCTCTATCATACGACATAGCTTGAGTATAATGGGTTTTTAATTGTATTTCAAGGCAATTAGCTATAAGTCTATGATAGATAATGACTTATAGCCTCCTTTTCTTGAGATGCGAGTCAAGAATCTATACAAATATCGTTTGGAGGTAGATGCTTTTATTGGGCTTTACAAGGCAGAAGCCATAGTACGACTATTTGCTTTTAACGTGGCAAATGGGTATATTTTCGATATAATTTTATAGGAGGATGTAGATGGACGCGGAACTTGAAAATAAGGTGAAGGAAGTGCTTGATATGTTGCGGCCGCAGTTGCAAGCGGATGGCGGCGACATGGAATTTATTTCGATTGATGCAGAGAATCGGGTGCACTTAAAGCTTACAGGAGCGTGCGGCAGCTGTCCGATGGCGATTATGACGCTCAAGATGGGGATTGAACGCTATGTCAAAGAAGCGATCCCTGAAATTACAGAGGTGGTGCAGGATGGTGGCGCGGGAATAGAAGAAGAGTGGTAAATCCGGCAGGCACCCGGGTACGTTTGCCGGAATATGCGGGTAACCGTCTCGACCGTTCGGAATGCAGAGGCCGATGGAAACACATACAGAACCGATACATTCATTTCGGGCTAACGGCATAGAAGCTGGTATGCGCTTTAAGGCGGCGGTTGAAGCGAATGGGCATATGGCGAATACTATAAGAATCTTGCTAGAGGGCTTGTTATATCAAATGCACATGGGCATTTGAGCTATGATAAAAACAGAATAATCAAAAATAAGTGAGACCCGCAAGATGCAGCCGCCTCGAGCCTCCAGCCAGTTTTGCAAAACCGGAGCAACTTGTACGATAACTTCTCGCTTTACGGAGTCATTCTTCACAGGCCGCCCCACCCCATAAAAAACGCCGCCGAAAACATAATTTCCGACGGCAATAATTACCCCTAACCCAGTTTGCCGAGACGCAAACTGCAAGCAGACAGCCAAGCCCTTTTATCCTAAAAGCCCCCTTACCCCGCCTGCAAACTGCGAGCCTCCAGCCGGTTTCGCAAAACCGGAGCGACTTGTACGATAAGTTTTCGTTTTACGGAGCCATTCCCCGTAGGCCGCCCCGCCCCATAAAAAACGCCGCCGAAAACATAATTTCCGGCGGCAATAATTACCCTCAACCCCAGTTTGCCGGGACTCAAGCTGCACACGGACTGCCAAGCCCTTTTATCCTAAAAGACCCCTCCCCCCGCCCGCCAGCTACGAGCCTCCGGCCGGTTTCACGAAACCGAAGCGGTCTGTTCGATAGGCTATCTCTTTACGGAGTCATCCCTCACAGACCCGCCGCCTGCTAGCCGTGTTTCCGTAAGGAAACCGGAGCGGCCTGTACGATAGGTTCGCTCTTTACGGAGCCATTTCTCGCAGGCCGCCCGCTTCAAACCTTAAACTTCTTCACTTCATGCGCAAGGCGTTTTATGCTCAGCTCGTTTTTTTGGGCAAGGTCGTCGACTTCTTGGACGGTCGTGCTGATTTGCATAACGCCGTCGGACATTTCGTTCATGCTGTCTTTCAGGCGGAGGGTCAGGTTGTCGAGCTTGTGCATTTCTTCAAAAATGCCGCGCCCGCCGGTCAGCATCTCTTCAGAGCCGGTTTTGACATCGGCGGTTATCGTGCTGATGCGCTTGATGGCCTCAAGCACTTCCTTACTGCCGTTTTCCTGTTCGTGCATGGCGGTCGTCAATTCGGCGCTCATGCTGCGGACGCTTTCGGACAAATTAAAAATGGCGTTGAATTTTTCTTCGACAATTTTCGTAGAAGACGACAAAACCTCAATCTCGTCGCTCAAATGGCGGAGCGTTTCTGTAATCGCCTTGCCCTGCGAACTCGATTCCTCCGCCAATTTCCGAATCTCATCCGCAACGACCGCAAATCCCTTGCCGCTTTCCCCCGCGTGCGCCGCCTCAATCGCCGCATTCATCGCAAGCAGGTTCGTCTGCTCGGCAATATTTTGAATGACGTTGCTCGCTTCAAGAAGGCCGCCCGACTGCTCGATAATCTTCTGCGTTACGGTGTTCGAGTTTTGCAACGTCCGCTTGCCCTCCGCCGTCGCATCCGCAAGCGTCTTGGCCAGCGCATTGCTCTTTTCAAGCGATTGCGTGATCGAATCGATGTTTTCGACCATCTGCGCAATCGACTCCGACGAACGCATAACGCTTTCCGCCTGATTTTCGATATTCCCGTTGAGCGCTTCAAGATTTCCGATAATCCGGTTGACCGTCCCCTTCGTTTCCGAAACGCTCGCCGTCTGCTCATGCGCCTGCGTCTTTACGCCCTCGATGCTTGCCCGAATCTCGTCAATCGACAACGCCGTCTTCGACATGCTGACCGCAAGCGAGTTGCCAAGCTCTTCCATAATCATGCTGTGCTTGC
This sequence comes from uncultured Treponema sp., assembly GCA_963539665.1. Lineage (GTDB taxonomy): Bacteria > Spirochaetota > Spirochaetia > Treponematales > Treponemataceae > Treponema_D. Next base: position 72,606 of record CAUTOX010000002.1, on the reverse strand, counting down.
CGACCGACCCAATCGATTTGTGCAGCTTCTGAATCGTCTTGTTGAAAAACAGCGAAATGTCGCTAATCTCATCGTTGCCGCGCGTCGGAAGACTCACCGTCAAGTCGCCCTCGCCTTCCGCAATATTTTTAAGCGCCTCCGCCGTCGTTACCAGCGGCTGACTAAGCCGGAGAGACAGGATACTTGTAACCCCGATGACGAGCAAAACAATCGCCAAGGAGACGATGCTCAGAATCCGAATAAGCTGATAGACCGCCCCCATGAATTCTTTTGCCTCGGCATGTACGATAAGGGTCCAATCCGTCTGCGCAATTTTTGTGTATACGGCGGTTTTTGCTTTGCCGTCCTCTGTGTAAAAGCCAATGCCGGTGCCTTGATCGGCAAGCGCGCGCTCTTCAAATTGGGCAAGGCTTGTAAGCGACGGATCGTCTTTTGCCAGTTCCGCAACAGACTTCTTGCCCTTGATGCTCTCCTTTACCTCGTCAATGTCCGGCGCAACGATTGTAATTCCTTTCTTGTCAAGGATATAGAGTTTTCCGCCCCGTCCGAGTTTGATCTTTTCGCTGTCCTTCGACATTTGGAGCGCATCGTATTCAACCGCGATGATGCCAATCGTTCCGCCGTTTATCCCATGAACAGGAATGGCCATTCGGTATTCCATACGCTTTTCGTCCGCCGACAAATGCGGACTGCTCAAATACATTCCGTCTTCTTTTATCAGCTTAAACCATTTTTTCTCTTTACTGTCTTTTTTCATAGTGCCGTCTGTGTACCACCGGATGCCGTTTGCCGCGGCATACATAACTCGATGCCATCCGAGCGTTTGGTTGCGTTTGAGTTCCTGCGCTAGAAATGCCATCTTTATATCCGGAGAAATATCCGGATCGGCAATCGTCGGGCAAGCTGCAAGCGTTTCAAGGTTCGATTTTGGCGATGTAATGTACCGTTCTTCAAAAAGCTTTGCTTGGTCTTCGGCAATCGTATACAAATCCGACTGAATGCGTACCGCGAGGGCCTGCCGCGCCTGCCAAACCGCAATAAAACTCAACCCGCAAATTGAAATCGTGCTCAGAAATGCAAAATAGAGCAATAGGCGTGTGCGGATGGTAAAACGTTTGCGAGCATTCATGGATAACTCCTGCTAATGTAATTGTGTAAAAGACTATAAAGGCGAAGATTCTATCTGTCAAGAAAAGAGAAAGGCGCTCGATTGCATAGCGTTTCGGAGGGGCGGTAAACGACGGAGGATGATGCCTGCGCCGGATTGCAGCGGAATGCTGTGCATTGGAGCGGAAAGCCGATTGCGCGGCCAGTTTGCGCCCGAATAAAAACAGACTTGCAGGGCTCTCGAGAGGCTTCGGAGCGAATCGGTCTTTTTGGCGTGTTTTCTTCCATATATATGGAAGAGTTTATGCTGCCGTTTGCCGAAAAAGAGGCGCGGCGGTAATTTGTCAAGTGTTTGATTGAAAATATGCCGATAATTTTATAACATTGGGGAAATGAATTCTTTGCTTTTTGGAGTTCGCTACTATGGATGAAATACTTGACCTTTTGCGTCAGAATGCGCGGCTTACGGCGGAAGACATTGCCGCTATGACCAAAAAGAGCGTTGAAGACGTTGAGGCAATTATTAAAAGTTTGGAAGATGACGGCGTGATATTAAAGTACGCGGCGATTGTGAATCCCGAAAAGGATGGTGCGGCAAAGGATAAGGTGCGGGCGGAAATTGAGATTCAAGTAACGCCCGTGCGAGAACACGGTTTTGACGGGCTTGCCGACCGGATTTACCGGTTTCCGCAGGTAAAATCGCTCTACCTGATGAGCGGCAGCTATGATTTGAAGGTGATTATCGAAGGCGGCACCTTGCAGGAAGTTGCGCTCTTTGTTGCGCGGAAACTGTCCACGCTTGATGGCGTTCGTTCGATCAAAACTCATTTCCTTTTGAAGACGTACAAAGAAAACGACATTATTTATGTGGAACGCGACCGGGACAACCGCGAAGGAGTAATTGCCTGATGAATACTCGACCGGATAAATTCAGCCGCGCAATCGAAGAAACCCCGCCGAGCGGCATTCGGAAATTTTTTGAAATGCTCATCGGGCATGAAGATACGATTTCCCTCTCTGTCGGCGAGCCGGATTTTCCAACGCCGTGGCTTATGCGGGAAGAGGCGTTCTATCATTTGGAGCAGGGGCATACGTCGTACACGTCCAACTGGGGACTGGCGGAGTTGCGGGAAGAAATTTCTCGATATATGGAACGTTACGAGCTGCATTACAGCGCAAAAAATGAAATTCTGGTAACGGTAGGGGCAAGCGAAGGGGTTGATGCCGCGCTCCGCGCTGTTTTAAATCCCGGCGACGAGCTGGTTGTCTGCGAACCGTGCTATGTAAATTACGTTCCGCTTGCAAAATTGACTGGAGCAAAAGTTGTGCCGCTTGATACAAGCGTCAATGGGTTTTATCCGACGGCCGCGCAGCTTGAAGCGGCGTGTACGGAAAAGACGAAGGCGGTTATGTTTTGTTCTCCGAGTAACCCGACCGGCACCTCCATTCCGGCAGCGGAGCTTGAAAAACTTGCGGCAGTGATTACCAAACGGAAGCTCTGGTGTATTTCCGATGAGATTTATTGCGAATTGGTTTATGACGGCACAAAACATACGTCGATTGCGAGCTTTCCGGGCATGAAGGATTACGCGATTATCCTTAACGGCTTTTCAAAATCCTTTGCAATGACAGGTTGGCGGATCGGATGGATTGCCGCTCCAGAAGATTTAATGGCGCAAATCGTTAAATTACACCAATACAATACTATTTGCGCTCCAATTATGAGCCAGTATGCTGCGCTTGAAGGCTTAAAGCACGGCTGGAATGAAGTTGAAAAGATGCGCATTAGCTACAAGCAGCGGCGGAATCTGATGTACAAGGCCTTCTGCGATATGGGGCTCTCTGTGCCGGAGCCGACCGGCGCATTCTATATGTTTCCCGATATTAGCGCGACGGGGCTTTCTAGCGAGGAGTTTGCGATGCGGCTATTTAAAAAACATAATGTTGCGGTAGTTCCCGGTTCGGCCTTCGGAAAAGCTGGAGAGGGGCATATCCGGTGCTGCTACGCAACTTCCGTAGAAAAAATAAAAATCGCTCTTGCCAAAATCGATGAGATGGTGCGGGAGCTTCGGAAAGACTGATGATGCCGTGTGCGGCGCTCGGCCTTATTTTTTTAACGAACAAAAGGACGGTTAATAAGTATGGTACCTATTTTAGTTGCTATCATTGCGGCATCTGGGCTGCTGATCGGCTTAATGACGTTGGCAGGACGAAAAAATAACGGCGGCGGCGGCGGAGGGAGCAGGGGAGAGCGGCGGCCGGCGCGCCCGAAAAACCGTTCCGTCGTCATACGGGAGTGTACTCGGAAACTGGCGCGCGATCCGCATAATATCGGCGCCTTGCTGGCTTTAGGGGATTTGTATGCCACAGAACTCAATTACGAGAAAGCTCTGCCGCTCTATCTGACGCTGTTCGGAATGTTGCGGACGCATCCTGAGATTGATGCGAAACTGGTTTCCGTCCGATTCGGCATTTGTTCGTATCGGCTGCAAAAGCCCGACGATGCGGTACGCGGCTTAGCGGAGGCCTTAAAGCTCGATTCAAAGAATTATGAGGCGAATTTCTATATGGCGAAAGTTATGTATGAGAAAAAGGAGTATGAAAAGGCGCTTTTATGCATCCGCCGCGCGATGCTTGTTTCGCCGGAAAATTCCGAAGCCATAAGAATACTTGGCAATTCTCTGTATCAGCTCAAAAAATTCAGGGACAGTCTGCCGTACCTGAAAAGGATTGTTGACGAAAATCCATCGGACAAAGAAGCGTTGTTTTTTATCGCATCCGCAATGGAAGAAACTGGCATGGTGGATAAGGCGCTCAAGGTTTTTATGCATCTCCGCACGGATCCGGTCTATGGCCCGCAGTCATGCATCGAATGCGGCGTTATCCACAGCAAAATGAAACAAGACGACAAGGCGATTGCCGATTACGAGATTGCGCTCAAGCTTGAAAATATTCCGCAGGAAACGACGCTCAATATTTACTATAAGCTTGCGCACGCGCATTTGGGGCAACAGGACATCGGAAAAGCGTTGCAATATTTGAAGCAGATTCAATCTCTGACGCCGACCTACAAAGATGTAAACGCGCTCATTGCCCGGTATCAGGAGCTTAATTCAAATGACAACTTGAGACGATATTTGATGTCGGGGCAAGGGGAATTTGTTGCGCTCTGCCGTAAATTCGTTTCGGAATATTATCGCGGCTCCTACGTTAAGGTTGAAGACATTGCGGTTAATTCCGATTCGGTCGATGTGATGTGTACGGTTGAAACGACGCAGTGGGAAGATAGCGTACTGTTCCGCTTTTTCCGAAGTACAGGATCGGTTGGAGACTATCCTGTCCGCGATTTTTATGCAAAAATCCAAGATACCAAAACAGGGCGCGGCTTCTGCTTGACGCCGGGCAGTTTTAGCACCGAAGCGCACAAATACACGGAAGGCCGTTCAATCGAACTTATCGACAAACAAAAACTGATTCCCGTGCTTAAAAAAATTGATACCGGCCGCTAACAGGCTATTGCAGTATAAACTGTTTGACACAGCCCGCAGAAGACGCGCTTTCTGCGGGTGTTTTTGTGTTCAAGCAGCTGCGGAGCTTCATATAGCTAATTGCCTTATAAAATACAATGCTACTTTTAGGATGAAAGCTAAGCTGGTGCAGATACATCCAATATTTATACTTGCAAGGAGGGATACTGTGAGTTGTATATCCCAATATGGTTTGGCAGCAGATACCTTTGGTGCGCTTTTACAAGGCAATTAGCTATATAACGCGCCTGCTTGATATAATCGGTTCATGTGGAGAACTTGTTTTGCCGAATAACGACACAGAAGACAGGCATACTGACAGTAATCATGTAGCCCTAAAAATAAACAGGATAAGGCAATGAATCAAAAATATACTGATGTGAATTCTAGAATAATTGATCAATGGGTCTCTGACGGATGGGAGTGGGGCAAGCCCATCGATCATGAGACCTTTAAAAAAGCTAAAGAAAATAATTGGTCAGTCTTTTTAACTCCAACAAAGGCTGTCCCCAAAGAGTGGTTCTGTTCGTTTGCGGGGGCAAGAATACTCGGATTAGCTTCAGGCGGCGGGCAACAAATGCCTATTTTTGCAGCATTGGGGGCAGTCTGTACTGTTTTAGACTATTCAGATGCACAACTTGCAAGCGAAAAATTGGTAGCAGAACGTGAAAAATATAATATCGAAATTATCAAAGCGGATATGACAAAACCGCTCCCATTTGCAGATAGCTTTTTTGATTTGATTTTTCATCCTGTGTCAAATTGTTATATACAAGATGTTATTCCCGTCTGGAAAGAGTGTTTTAGGGTATTACGGCAGAACGGAATTTTACTTGCAGGACTTGATAATGGAATAAATTATGTATTCGATAGTAATGAAAAAGAAGTAACAAATGTATTGCCGTTTAATCCGCTTACCAATAAAAAACTATACGAACAGTCAATAAAAGATACTATTGGAATTCAATTCTCTCACACTATTGAAGAGCAAATAGGGGGACAACTGAAAGCAGGATTTACACTCGTTGATATTTATCATGATACTAATGGGGTGGGAAATCTACATACGCATAACGTCCCTACCTACTATGCAACTTGTGCAATAAAAAAATGATAAAAGTTTCATCTAACACGCTCTGCAACGCTGACAATACGGGCGGGCAGTGTTGCGGTTTAAAACAATGTTCTGGATTATTGAAATGCAGTAGCCGAACAAAGTGTAAATATTGAAAATTGTTACATTGTGCGCGAATGTATACATATAAAGACGCGATGTTTGCAGGATTCGGAACAAGGTATGCGCAGAATCTTAATATACCTGCACAAGGCAACACTTAATATACTGCGCATACACAAGCTAGAGACACAACCAAAACTGCCTTTGCACAGTATCACGTTTAAACGTCTTTTAAATCCTTGTGATTTACTACCTGCTTTCGGCAAAAATTGATTTCCGCGATTCGTGCGGAGAAAGTAATGGGAACCTCTAAAAACTCCAGTTTTTAGAGGTAACTTTGAAAATGCGATGTTGTAACTCGCGATAATCCAGCGAGTTACAACTCGTCGCAATCTCGAAAAACTCGCAAAAAACGAGTTTTTCGAGATGCTCTAATTTTTATATGTCACTCTGCTTGAAGATGTTTAAAAATTTCAGACAATTCAATGATGAACGAAATTAAGTCATTAAATAATAAGGTGGTTTCAGAGGCTTTGTCTGCAAATGATTGAATATGTTCCGCGTTCTGTTTTTCATTATCTTTAATTGCTTCTACAGCATTCTCTATATTGAGAGTATTTTCTTTTAATAGTGCAAGAATATGCTCCGTTTCTTTTGAATTTACTTCTTCATTATTTTTCAATTCAGTTAATTTATTTTTTGAATCATTGGTCATCGTGATAAGATTTTTCAGTATTTGATTATACGCGCGTTGTTTTGTCTCAAGCCCATTAATGTGGTCAGTAAATGTTTTTACTATTTTTGCAATTTCTTGTGCAGTTGATTCTGTTGTTTCGGAAAGCTTTTTTACTTCACCTGCAATGATTCTAAAACCATTCCCTGCAGTTCCGGCGCGAGCTGCTTCGATCGAGGCATTAATTGAAAGCAGATTCGTTTGTTGAGAGATTTCTTTAATGGTATGGGTATATTCGGTAATTATTTCCATCTGGTCAGACAATAATTCGAGCGTTTCGTTGAATACGGTTGCGGCGGTTTCAATTTCTATAACTTTTTGCCCTACGTCAGAAAATGATTCCGAAATAGTATCTACGGAACGGGTGTTTTCACTATAATTTTCAATAATATTGGCTATGTTTTTATTAATACGGTTTCCTGTTTCTGAAAGATTATCAAGAGCTATCTTTTCTTTTTCAAAAACGCCGGTACGGTTTGTTATTTGTTCACTGTATGTTTGTAGAATATCGCTTATTCCTGTGTATTTTGAACAATAATCCATCATTATGGAACTAAGATTTATGCCTGCCTGTAGTACGTCGGTATTCATGTTATTCTCCTATCGTAATCATAATAATGGTTTGGTTATTGTTCAATTTTCCAAATTGCTCACTAAAACCTGAAAATCCGCAAAAAGCAGGAAAATTCTTTTTAAAAAGCGTTGTTATTTTGTCGCAAAGCTGTTGTTTTTCAAATCCCATGGTACAAAGTAAGCAAGGAATTATGATTACACAGCCGGTATGCGGGAGCTTTTTGTTGATAGTGGAAATATTTTCAGCAAGTATTTCCATGGTATCAGCGGGTTCAAGTATATCGATAAATGTATTTGGTAATACCCGTGTAAATACGTTGAGCGCTCCTGCCGGCGTAACGCTCACAATAGAAGAAATGAATGTTTTATTACTAAAATTGCGTCCAAGCGGATGCTCAAAAATTACATTTTCAACTGAACTTTCAGGAACGCCAAGACTTTTGCAATACATTCTTTTTGCATTCTGCCCGTCAAGCTCGTAAATAGTGCGCGTTAGTACATCAGCTTTAGTAATAGTCATACGTTTTCCTGTCGATTTAAACGTATTTATTTTCCGTATATCAAAAGGACACTGCGTTTTTACAAATAAAAGTACTGCGCCGTTTGTTGTTACCGCTTCATTGTAGCTTATGTATGTTTTTTTAAATTCAAAATTGTCGCCGGCGGAACCTCCGGCAATAATAAATTTATCATTTTTGATAATGGCGTAAAAAAGCGATAAAAAAGCTTCTTCGATATTGCGAGCGCCATTTATAAATGTTAATGCAAAGGCATCTTTATGTGAAGAAGGGCTATTTATTGAAATACCGCATTTTGCAGCGGCTTGTTCAATTTTTTGTTTATCAATAATTGGAAATTTATCGACATTATCTATAAAAACCCCTTGAAACGATGTTTTCCTGCACGATAAGGCTGAAACTACTAATGATTGCTTTATAAAACCATTTGGAGTTATTTCACCGGGAGCGCTGGTGCCGATTACTTGCGCTTTAGGGAAAGCGTTTTTCATTTTTACGGCAAGAGTTGGAAAATCATACTCCGCTGCTGCAAAAAATATAATTGCGTTATATTCATGCGTTGATTTAGAAAGTTTTGATGTAATTTCAACAATAGCACGATCAATATCTATTGAAGAAGTTTGCACGACTTCTTGTTTCATTTTTAGTTCTCCACCCAATACAAGTTTTTTAAAAGCGACATTTTCTAATGATAGCAGTTTTTCCTGTATTATACAATTAGCTCTTGACTGGCACCTCAAAAAATGGAGGCTATAAGTCCTGTACATCAGAGACTTAGTACAATAAAAAACAAACAAAATAATTTTATGTTTTGTAGAGGACAAACTGCTACTGCAACGGCTAAAATTGAATTGTGGGTGTAAATCGTAACGCAGTTAATCGATATTTCAATATAATATGAGAAAGATATTCAAAAAAACTGAAAAAGAAATTGGAACTTTTGAACTTGATGAATCTTATTTTGGGGTAGAGAGAGGTAGATGAGTTGTAAGAAAAACACCGGTTTCTGGTTTATTTTTTTTGAGGGGAGGGGGCAAAGTAATTAAGCAAATATTTAAAAGATGATAGTCAAGAGCCAATGTTTTTTTCCAACAGCAGCTGTAGGATTATTCCAAAAGTCTATGATAATAGACCTGTTCGATAACTGCGTTTCCGAACAGGTTTAATATTCGTGTTTACCAAAATCATATCAATCTTGCCTCGCGTAATTCGGTTACTGCATCTTGGTCAAGATGGATTTTCCCTGCTAATGCAAAGAATGCTTGCTTGGTATAATTTCCCGTAACACAACCTTGCTCTGCTTCAAGCAATTTGATAAAAGCTGTCACTATAGTTTAAGTTGAACGACTAAGATAAAGTCGTTCAACTTAAACGCGAGTTTTGCAAAAATACAAAACATCGCCTATTTATATGTGTGCTTGCGCACACCAATTCAGCGCTTTCGGAAGTTCAAACTTCCTGTAGCGGTGAATTTTAAGGAAGCCAATAGCGGCTCCGGCAGCATTTTTACTTGTTCAATAACTGGTTCATAAGACATAATCGGACTCCTCCTTTTGTAATTATAATTTATTGGGTTCCATCATCCTATCGTAATGCTCTTTACCAATAGTATTGAAGATTGATTCAAATACTTCAAACAACTTTGATGGATTAGCATTATGAATCTTTTGAAAATAAAAATTATCAAATGGCGAAACTTTGTGACTTTCATCATTGATCATTGAAATAAAAGCAGTTTTCAAATGATGTTCCATACTATCTTTGTCATTATCCGCCAGAATAGTTGCCCAAGAATCCGTACCAAGCCCTATAAAGTTAGCATAGCTTTCTAAAATACGTCTAAATAAATTCGCCAGGAGAATATTTTGTTCTTTATTGTCATCAGATAATTTTTCTTTTGCTTCTTTTATTGTTTGCCACATTAATGCATAGTCATCGTATTCTTTATATTCACGCAATTTTATGTATGACTCATTAATCGCATTCTTTTCGATTAGATAATGCTGTTGGGATTTACATATAGGTCGTTTTTGCATTGCAACTTCTTTATAGAAGTAATAATTATGAGTTAATATGAAAACTTGTTCAATGTTTCCATTTAGAAACTCCTTTTTTTCTCCTCCGCTCCTGCCTTTATATGTTATTAACCTGTTTACTAATGTTGAAACGATAAATAATACTTGGCTATCCATACTTGAAACAGGGTCGTCGATAACAATTATTTTCTTTTTTTCAGAACCTTCTTGAATATCCGTAGTACCTAAACAAAGTTGGTAGAAATATAAGAATGCAATAAAATTGCTCTCTCCTTCACTCAAACTATTAAATATATTACCTTCACGTGTTTTCGAATTTCTTGATAAATAATATTGGGAGATGTTATTTTCTTTAGTTTGTTCACAAATTTTAAAACCCATAAAGCCGGAGTTTTCCAAAATTTTATTTATATTATAAACGGCTTCTGTAGTATTAACAGTTTTATCTCTTAGTGTAGCATTTTCTTGTTCTAATTGTTGTATTTCCGCTAGTAGTCTCGCAATTCCAGTTTTATTTTTATTAATAATTTCAGTAGTTGATTTAGTCTCTTCTTGATATTTTAGAATATCATCTTTGCAGTCAAGAGCAATGTAATCCCATATTTGTTTTTCTAAAGACTCTTTTTGAGTATCAAGAGAGTTGACAAGAGTATTATTATTTTCTATTTCCTTATTAATTTGTAATAGTATATTTTTAAATGATTCTGTTATATCATCAAGTGCTTTCTTTTCATTCGGTGCATTGATTTTATCACTTATTATTTTTAAGTTAATATCATAAATGGTTTTTAAGCTCATTTGTAGATTTGAAACAATGTTTTTCACATTGTATTTTTCATATACGGCTTGAATATTTTGCAAAACCCTTTTGAATGTATTCTCATAAATGATTTTTTCACTTTTTATTTTGTCTATCTTTTGTTTTGACGATTCGTCAAAAATATCATTTAATTGCGAAATAAAATCATTGTCTATCGTTTCTTTTTGACAAAACGGACAAACAGTCTTTGTTTTCTCAAGAAATGTTTTACCTTGCGCAACCCAAGACTTTAAACCAAATTCATTTATCAATTTTGCTAATTGTACATCTTCTTTACCTATAATAATTTCTTGCAACAATACTGATAGTTCATTATGTTTTTGCAATAACTCATCAAATAATTGTATATCAAGTAAAACATCAATACTGCTTAAATCATCTTCATAAAGCTTTTTATATAAATCATTTAGGGTACTAAAGTCTGGTTTTACAATACTATTATTCTGAATGATTTTTTCAACTTGTTCTAAATTATTTTTCATATTCTTTGAATGATCAAGTCTCATTTTTGAAAAAGATTTAAAAACATTTCTTTTATTAAAACATTTTTTTGTTAATTCTGTTTTAAGTTGATTGTTTTGCTGATCAAGTATGTTATTCTCTTCTTCCATGTCATTCTTTGTTCTACGTTTGTTTGAAATACTTTCTTCGTTTAGTTTTATTTGTTTATCAATTTCAGCATTCTTTTGATTTAATGAGAAAACACCTTTTAGGACTTGGCTTTGCCTAAAATTTCTCTCGACAAAATCTTGGTTAAACACAAGAATTTCTTCCTGCATAGGGTTATAATTTTCTTTTGAACATGATGAATATTTATTTTCCGGATCACCTATTACAAGCGATTGCAAATATTTTGCGATTGTAGATTTTCCGGAACCATTGTTTCCAAAAAAATAATTGAGCCGTTTTAATCCCTCAAGTTTAACACCAATATTATTATAAGTCGCGATATTTTTCATCGTAATTTCAGTAATCATTTTCCCCCTCCACAATCTTTACTTCTTCTTCCGCTAAATTATACAATTTATATACCGCCTTATCTATCTGCTTATCAATAATTGTCGTCCGTTGTTCCAAGAGCTTTTTATCCTCATCGGATAGGGCTTGTTACAGTTTTATGCTATGTAGCATGTTCATATACCGATAAAATAAACTCTGCTGCCGTAATAGCCGAATTAACAGCGAGTCGGGCATGATAATCTCTTATGCTTTTTCTTTTTGAACCCTGTCCATGAGCATCGCTAATTTGATTTCGCATTTCCGCTATAGCATCAACAATCGTGTTAAGTCCCGATAATAATTTTTTTATTCTTTTATCAGTATTATCATCTATATGCATATTATAAACTTCTCGTACTTGTTTATAAAGTTCTCCAATTTTTCCTGCTGCTATAGGTTCTATATTTTTCCTTTCAAGGACATAACAAAATACTTCTTCCAATATTGTGCGGGCTTGAGTAAGGGCTGTATCGTACTGACCTTGTTCGATATGAACTTTAGCTTGGTTAGCTTTACTTTGAATATATTTATCATCCATATTTTTTATTTTTGGTGTTTCAATTTTAATATCATCAGTAATAGGTTTTATAATAATATTATCTGATACAATAGCGAGTTCTTTTTGACTAAATTTTAATAATTCATTTATTTCTTTAATAACTCGTTCAATAATTATTTTGTATGCATAATTAGTTTCGTTATCGTCTAACTCTTGATAATTTTGATACCCATAAGAATCATCTTTCATATTTTGTTTAAAAGTTTCATTTGTAAAATTTTTTCGTGCGAAAAGATATGATAGCAAATTTGAACAAGAACCGGTCATAATAGAATATTCAAATAAATCAGTTAGATATGTCCATCTGCTTTTATTTTGTTTTTTATCATTGGTTGTATCAAAATTGTATCTAACCGCAAGACCGAATTGAGTTGAAATACTACACAACATTGGACCTGTTAAATACGGCATAGCAATTGCAAAATATTTGCCATTCTCAAATGTAAATGTACCAAATTTTGTATCACCATCAAGAATATCTATTATATTACGAGCTGTTAATAGTTTAAAATCTTCCGTTATCGTTTTTTTGTATTCATATAATCATATCTCATAATATTATTACTCCCCCTCCACAATCTTCACTTCTTCTTCCGTTAAGCCGTATAGCTGGTATACCGCCTTATCTATCTGCTTATCAATAATTGCCGCTCGTTGTTCCAAGAGTTTTTTATCCTCATCGGATAGGGCTTGCTGCAATCTGCGTTGCGTTTCAAGCATCTGGTCTGCAAGAGTGATAAGCGGGGCTTGATCCTCCGGTGAAATAGTTTTTATGGGAATTTCTGCAAGAGGTTTATTAAAATATTCCCGCGTATTTCCTTTTGATTTACCGATAAAGCCAAAATACCAGTTGTGTAGTTTTGAGTTGAGTAATACCAGTAGATATTTAATATTAAAAGGCATATTTTCTTTCATTACTAATGCACGGATATCACCGCCGTCATTGAAATACTGTTGATTATCATATGCAAAGCGATTCTGTGTTGCCCGATATGGGACAATCAATTTTTCTTTTGCATCAAAAATATTTTTATCACGAGGGCGCTCTAATCGATACCATGCATAGGCTCCTTTTGAAACCTCATTTCTGTTGCTGAGTTCTTTTTTATGTGCTGAAAGATATTTATAAATATTCGGATACTTTTTTATGTCGGTTTTGTTATCTGTATAAATCAGAACGGTTTTCCTATTTTCTAAACGGTATCTATGAATATCGCCGTTTTTTATATTTTTTCGTATAAGGTCTTTTTCAAAAGCACCTTCTTCCGCAACGGAAAGCGGTACTGTAAAAATATCATTTTTACCTGATGATGATCCTTTTTCGATAATCATTATATCACCAAGATATATTGAATCTGTTTTCATTTTGTCAATAACATGCTGTTTTTTGCTATCGGCAAGAATCCATACTTCACTGAGTGTATTCCTTTTCATCGTGATATATGAGTAATCATTTTCTATAATTACGGAATCAGGAGCTTTATCGCTTGAATATGTAAAAATATCGATGTCATTTGTTGTATGTTTTTCTGCAAATACTAATGCAGTATGTACATTTGCGCTAAATATTTTTGCATTTTTAAAATTTAAAATTTTGGTAATCTTGTCGGATAAAAAGACTCGTAATTTTTTCGCATATTCATTTCCCAAAAAATAATTTGAAGTAATAATACCGTACAATCCATCTTCTTTTAAGAACTCAATACCGCGATACATAAAATAATACATCAAATCGTTATAACCTGTGTGTATTATAGGATATGTTATTTGCAAATATGTGTGCAGTTCAGGAAATACACTGATGTTCACATACGGCGGATTCCCAATCACACAGTCAAAACCGCCTTGAGCAAAGACTTCCGGAAATTCCTTGTCCCAGTCAAAGGTATTGATTTTCCGCATTACTTCATCGTCAAAAAGGCTTACGTCTTTTTCGTTATAATAGTCGGAACCGACAAGACTATTGCCGCATTTAATATTCGAATCGAGCGAGGGTAAAAGCTTCATGTCCGAAAACTTAAATAACTGCCCTTGCGTTTCGCTCCCTTCATTTTCCAACAGCTTTAAGTAGAGCGAAAGCTTGGTAACTTCCACAGCTTGACCGTCTATATCCACTCCGTAAATATTATTCAGCAAAATACGCTGCTTTTCTTCAATAGTGAGTTTATAAACATTTTGCCCTGATTCATAAATACGGCTTTTTTTCAGAGCCAGCTTCTGCTCCTTTTCGCTTGAATAATAGTCCAAATGATAATTCAAGAGCTGCTGATACGCTTCAACAAGAAAGGAGCCTGAACCGCAGGCGGGATCAACCACTTTAAGCTGAGCAATAGCGTCAGGGCTTTGCCCCTTTATTTTTACGCCGAGGGTATTTTCTACAATGTAGCGGACGATATATTGTGGGGTGTAGTACACACCGCCGGCTTTTTTTACCTCTGGCTTTTCTTCGATCAGCGCAGTGTGTCGGGTGTTCGTCCTATCGGACGAAACCTCCGAGTTTTGACTCCCGTCAAAACGTCGACCTCCGATATTGCGGAATTTTATGATCTTTCCCAAAAACTGTTCATAAATATTGCCGAGTATTTCCACCGGTAAAATAGAAAACTCGTACGGACATTCGGGGTAATAAAGCCTTGTTATAATAGAAGAAAGAACCGCATCATCAATAGTCAAACTGCGGAGCCAGTCATGCGGTTTAAAAAGTCCCGAATTGTACTTTGCATTAGCTCTGTCAAAAACAGCTTGCAGCTTTTGATACACTGTGCCGCTTTCGGTTATCTTTTGCAAAAGTCCGTACTCTTCCATTTCTTTATCCTCCGCAATTCGCAAGAAAATGATGCGGTCGATAATTTTTTGTACGGCAGTGTTTAGATGATAAATATTGAGCGAAGGATTACGCAGTGCGATATTTTTTGCAATATCCGTCCGCCAGCTTTCAATCAGTTTTAGTAATTCTTTGTCGACCTCGGAAGTGCCTTTTTTATTTTTGTTCTCCTGAATATAGGTATCGAAACTGCCCTTTAAAATCGCTTCTTTTGAAAAAGTGTTAAAAATAAAATCGAAATTTTTATGATACTCATCGAAGGTACAGTAAAAGATACGGGCTGTACTTGGTTTATCGGAAGGCGAAGGTTTTATACGGGTGTCGTACACGGCAAATTCTTCAAAATCGGTAAGTATACACAAAGGGAGTTTTGCCGTGTACCCATACCGCCTTACCTGAAACGCCGGCTCAAGGTCATCTTTAATGTTCACGCTCGGCTTTTTCGCTTCTACAAAAAACTTCCTCACCCTGCCTATTCTGAAGGCATAATCGGGAGCCTTCACCCTTCCGGCTATCGTTACCTTGTCTTCACGCACAACTTCCCGATATTGTTCAGAATAACCTTGTTCATTCCTTATATCCCAACCTAAAAGTTCAAAAAACTTGTCAATAAAATCGGTACGGGTATTTGCTTCATCATAAGCCGATGTATTGTACTGCTTTTTATTCCTTTCAAATAATTCCGTCAACTGTGAAAGTTGCGCTCTGTTATTTTCAAATGCAGCGTTCATATCTGTGTACCTCAGTAGTAATTAAACCTGTTCCTCGCCTTCCGCTTTGGAAGTGCGTCCCTTGAACTCGCAGTCCTGTTCAAAGCGAACAGGGCTAGTATAGCATAACGCGGAATATTTTTGCCTTTAAGAAATGAACCTTGCTCAATAACGATGGCTGAGCTGCCGGTCAAATGCAGAGATCTTCGGGCGGCTCTGAATGTTGCGGCATGCGACTTCATGGAGTTTGTGGAGGAATGTAACTCCTGTGTAGCAGGAGCGAACTCCGTTTGCCCGTCCTAAGTTCCGTTTTTCCGAATTTCTTTCAAATCACCCCATGATAACGAGCGTACCAATCGGAACGTACTGCCAATAGAACGTGATTTAGAAAAGCGCTCGTGTGAATTGCGCGGCTTGCGCTCAAAATGCAGCGTCTACGATACAAGCGGAATACCAATGGGCGCGGACGGTGAAAATAGATGCCCGAATGCCGGATGCTCAAGGATATCCGCAGGTAAACTTGTGCAGGCGGCGCACTATGCAGCATTTCGTCTTTTGGCTTTCACTGCCAGCCTAATGCAATGGCGCCTTTGCTGCAATCTGTAAGCTGGCGGGCGAATGCGGGGGATTTTTCGGCGGGGATGGAGCCGCGCACGGTAACGAGCGCCCCGAAGTTTTCTGTTAAACCGCGAACGGCGAAGCGTTCCATCTGGCGGCGGACGGCTTCGTAGTGCGCGTAATCGCAGGTGAACGTAAATATTTTTTCGGCAATGATGGGGGCAAATGCGCCTGCGCTTTCTGCCGCTGCAATGACGCGCTTTGCGCTTTCGCCGTATGCTTTGACAAGGCCGCCGGTCCCTAAAAGGATGCCGCCGAACCAGCGCGTTACCGTTAATACTAAATCCGTACACTGTTTGCCTTTGAGCACATCGAGTGCGGGGCGGCCGGCAGTTCCGGACGGCTCTCCGTCATCACTCATGCCCATAATTTCCGCGTTCGCGCCCAACACGAAAGCGTGTACCACGTGGGCGGCGTCGCTGTATCGCGCTTTCTGTGCTTTTATGATTGCGCGGGCGGCGGCTTGGTCAGCGCACGGAAAGAGTTCGCTGAAAAAGCGTGATTTTTTTACGGTCAACTCCGCTGCGGCATAGGCGGTTAGCTTTTCCATTCAGCCTGTTACCGATTCATTTTCGACAATAACTGCTTCCGCCTCTTTTACCGAAATTCTTACGCCCTGCGCTTTCAGCCCTTTTTCCGGGAAACTTTCGGCCTTAAATGTTTCCGTCAGGATTTTTACGCGCGGTTTTTGCACGTAGCGGAGCGTAAACGTGAAACTCTTTCGCATATCCACGTGCAGCACGTCCATTCCGTCCGGCGCAAGAAAATAATCGCGGTTCATGATGTAGCCCGAAATCTTACAGCGTTTGATGTACGCCAGATGCGTCTCTTTTTCCATATAAATGACAGTAAACAGGATTTTTGCGAGGCTTTCCTTGTCAGCAAAGGTTACGCAGCGCAGCTGGGGGCCAACGAAAACCTTTGCGGGGGCTTCCGTAACCGTGTAGATGCCGCTTTTCCGCACGTAGAGAATGCGGTCAAATTGACTGATTTTCAGCAATTCGCTTCCGAAATACACTTGCGTACCAAGATAACCGGCGCGTTCATCGTAGCGCAGGGCAATATCGCGCTTGACGACGCTCCGCGCATCGACTGTTTCAATCGTTTGGAGCGTCGTGCGGCGCGTAAGGAGCGGCGGCTCAAGTTTCGCTTCAATCCCCTCAAGCCAGCTGAGCGCATAGTCGGTAAGATGGCGCAAAAGGCGCGCAATTTCTTTAAGCCGCGCGTTTATCGCGTTCACTTCCTCGCGGTTTTTGTTTATGTCGTACAGCGATATGCGCCGGATGGGGATTTTGAGCAGGTGAGCAACGTCCTCGTCAGTTACGTCGCGCAAAAGCTCTCTTTTGAACGGAATAAAGCCGTCTTTGACCGCCGCTTTGACCGCTTCGTCCGTTTTCATCTCTTCTATCGACTTGTAAATCCGCTCTTCGATAAAAATGCGCTCAAGCGTCCGGAGGTGCAGCTTTTCATTTAATTCCGACTTTTCAAACTCAAGTTCGTCATGCAGAACTTCCACCAGCTGCTTTGCATGGTGTTCAATAACCTGCGTTACCGTCATCTGAACGGGCATATTTTCTTTTATAACAAGCAGATTGCAGTAGACGGTCTTTTCGCACTCGGTGAATGCGTACAGCGAATCTACAACGTCTTTGACGTACACGCCGCGCGGCAGGCGGATTTCGATATTTACGGTGTCCGCAGTAAAGTCATTTATCGACGCAATTTTGACTTTGCCGTTCCGCGCCGCTTTTTCAATCGAATCCATAAGACTTTCCGACGTGCTGCCGTACGGAAGCTCCGTGATAACGATTTTTTTATCGTCGCTCGTATCCATTTTGGCGCGCGCAACGATTTTTCCCAGTCCGTCTTTGTATTCCGTGCAGTCAATCAGCCCGCCGGTCGGAAAATCGGGAAAAAGTTGGAACGGCTCGCCGCGCAGGCACGCTTTTTCGGCTTCGATAACTTCATGGACGTTGTGGCTTAAAATCTGCGTACTCATGCCGACTGCAATCCCCTCCGCGCCCGTGATAAGGACGAGCGGCAACTTTGCGCGGAATACGACCGGCTCCTTGCTGCGTCCGTCATAGCTCGGCACGTACTGCGTGATTTTGGGATTGTAGATAATTTCTTTGGTAACGGGACGGAGGCGGCATTCGATGTAACGGGGAGCCGACGCGCTGTCTCCGGTGTACATATTGCCGAAGTTCCCCTGCTTGTCGATAAAAATCTCTTTATTCGCAAGATTTACGAGCGCGGAATAAATGGACGCATCTCCGTGCGGGTGATATGCCATGACTTTGCCGACAACATTTGCAACTTTGGTGAATTTGCCGTCATCATTTTCCAAAAGCGTATGCAAAATACGCCGCTGGACAGGCTTAAAGCCGTCGATGAGTTCGGGAATCGCCCTGTCGCGGATAACATAACTCGCATATTGAATAAAATTGGAATCGAAGAGATTTTTTACGTATGCCATTTTCCCGCCTACAAACTGTCATATGAAGCCGCATTCTATAAATAAAACCGCCGGTTGTCAAAATAACGAAATCTTTTTACATGGGAACGGCGGGCGGTAAAAAGAGTGTTTAAAAGACATAACAGAACTTCCGTCTGCCCGAGCATATCCACAACCATGCTATTATGGATATGTTTGGAGGAAAATGGACTTTTACGGACGAGAAAAAAGGTATTTGAAAGACGCAACGGAGTTACCGCCCGCGCTCGTTTTATCATGCGGCAAAACTAGGTTCAAACGAAATTTGTTGGGCAGCGGAGAATAGAGATTAGACCTGTTCGATAACAGAGTTATCGAACAGGTCGTCGAGTTCTAAATCGCGCAAATAGCACGATTTAGAACATCGCATTTCAAGGTAGCCTGTTCTGAAACTGAAGTTTCCGAACAGGTCTATTGAACGATGGAACTGACCTCTGCCTTCAGCATAGTGCAGAGCTGTCCTGCATTATGCAGAAGGAGTGTTCTTCATTACCGTGAAGGCCGTCCCTTCATTATGCTGAAGGAGTGTTCTTCATTACCGTGAAGGACATCCCTTCATTATGCTGAAGAGAAGTTCTTCCAACAGCAGGAGCGCCTGTTTTGTTCGGCTGCCGCTTTTAGTGTTTTGCGGCAGCAGCCTTTTTTAAGAGTTCTCGACTAGAGTCCGGTCTTCAAGCGTCGTTTCCCTCTCGCCGGTTGCACAAGCACATAGGATGCAGGCGGACGGTAAAATTAAATCCATCTGAAAAAAATCCATCCGCCCCAACGCATTCCTCTCTCTCCGATTTGCACAAACACGCCGGATGCAGGCAGCCAGTAAAATTAACTCCGCCGGAAAAATCCATCCCGCCCGTACCAACGCACTCCCCTCACTGGTTTGCACACGCAAACCGAAGTCAGGCGGACGGTAAAATTAAATCCATCCGAAAAATCCATCCATCCCGCCCCAACGCATTTCCCTCTCTCACCGGTTTGCACAAACACGCCGGATGCAGACGGACGGTAAAATTAAATCCATCTGAAAAAATCTATCCGCCCGCCCAATGCATTCCTTTCTCTCCGGTTTACGCCAATCACGCCGGCGGACGGCGGACTGCAAAAGTAACTCCGCCGGAAAAATCCATCCCGCCAGCACCAGCGCGGTACTCTCTCTCCGGTTTTGCGCCAAACACGCCGGATGCAAGCGGACGGTAAAATTAAATCCGTCAGAAAAATCCATCTCGCCCGCACCAACGCATTCCCCTCTCGCCGGTTTGCGCCAAATACGCCGGAGGCAGGCAGTAAAACTAACTCCGCCGGAAAAATCCAGCCCGCCAGCACCCGCACATTCCCCTCTCGCCGGTTTGCACACGCAAATCGGATGCAGGCGGACGGTAAAACTAAATCCTCCGGAAAATCCATCCCGTCAGCCCCAACGTATTTCCCTCTCGCCTTTTTGCGCCAAACAAATCGGATGCAGGCGGACGGTAAAATTAAATCCATCGGAAAATCCATCCCGCCCGCACCAACACATCCTCCTCTCACCGTTTTGCACCAAACACGCCGGATGCAAGCGGACGGTAAAATTAAATCCGCTGGAAAAAATCCCTCCGCCCACACCAACGCATTCCCTCTCACCGTTTTGCATACGCAAACCGGTGTCAGGCGGACGATAAAAGTAACTCCGCCGGAAAATCCATCCCGCTAGCACCAACGCATTTCTCCCTCGCCGGTTGGCACAAACACACCGGATGCAGGCAGCCAGTAAAACTAACTCCGCCGGAGGCCGGCGGACGATAAAATTAAATCCATCTGAAAAATCCATCCGCCCGCCCCAACGTATTCCCTCTCGCAGGTTTGCACAAACACGCCGGATGCAGACGGACGGTAAAATTAAGTCCATCTGAAAAAATCTATCCGCCCGCCCAATGCATTCCTCTCTCTCCGGTTTACGCCAATCACGCCGGATGCAGGCAGACGATAAAACTAACTCCGCCAGAAAATCCATCCATCCCGCCCCAACGCATTCCCCTCTCACCGGTTTGCACAAACACGCCGGATGCAGACGGCCGGTAAAATTAAATCCATCTGAAAAAATCTATCCTGCCCGCCCCAACGCATTCCCTCTTGCCGGTTTGCACAAACACACCGGAGGCAGGCGGACGATAAAATTAACTCCGCTGGAAAAATCCATCCCGTCAGCACCAACGCACTCCTCTCTCGCCGGTTGCAAACACACCGGATGCAGGCGGACGGTAAAATTAACTCCATCTGAAAAAATCCATCCGCTCACACCAACGCATTCCCTTCTCGCCAGTTTGCGCCAAACAAATCGGATGCAGGCGGACGGTAAAACTAAATCCGCTGGAAAAAATCCCTCTGCCCACTCCAACACATTCCCCTCTCACCGTTTTGCGCCAAACATGCTGGATGCAGACGGACGATAAAATTAAATCCGCTGGAAAAAATCCATCCGCCTGCCCCAACGCATTTCCCTCTCTCACCGGTTTGCACAAACACGCCGGATGCAGGCAGCCAGTAAAATTAACTCCGCCGGAAAATCCATCCCGGCAGCCCCAATGCATTCCTCTCTCGCTGGTTTGCGCCAAACACACCGGAGGCCGGCGGACGATAAAATTAACTCCGCCGGAAAAATTCATCCTGCCCGCCCCAACGCATTCCCTCTTGCCGGTTTACGCCAAACAAACCGGATGCAGGCAGCCAGTAAAACTAACTCTGCCGGAAAATCCATCCATCCCGCATCAACGCATTTCTCCCTCGCCGGTTGGCACAAACACGCCGGATGCAGGCAGACGGTAAAATTAACTCCGCTGGAAAAATCCATCTCACCCGCACCAACGCATTCCCTCTTGTCGGTTTGCGCCAAATAAACCGGATGCAAGCGGACGGTAAAATTAAATCCGTCAGAAAAATCCATCCCACCAGCCTCAGCGCATCCCCTTTCGCCGTTTTGCGCCAAACACGCCGGAGGCAAGCGGATGGTAAAGCTAAATCCGTCTGAAAAAATCCATCCGCCCGCCCCAACGTATTCCTCTCTCGCCAGTTTGCGCCAAACACGCCGGATGTAGGCAGACTGCAAAATTAACTCCGCCGGAAAATTCATCCCGCCCGCCCCAACGCATTTCCCCCTCGCAGGTTTACACAAACACACCGGAGGACGGCGGACTGCAAAATTAAATCCTATTCGCTCACTTCTTGCCAGATGGCTCTAATATGGTATTTTTCCAATCGGTTTTGTCGTATATTGACAAGAAGTCATGTTGTGTTAGCATACCGGCTTATGGATTGGAACGCTTTATTTGCTGATAAAATACTAAATCGCGGATTGAACTATTACAAGCACGGCTGTGTTGCTTCATTCGAGAGGAACGAGCAAAAAATCCGTGCAAACGTAGCGGGCTCTGAAATCTACACTGTCAGCATATCCCTTTCCGATGGCGGCGTTTCCAATATGGACTGCTCGTGCCCTCATGCGACAAGTGGTAATAATTGCAAACACATGGCAGCAGTGCTTTTTTATGCAGAAAATCATCCTTCCCATAATACGAACAATACTGATCAGCCCTCAAATACACGCGATGAAGCGCACTCAAAGTTTTCTGCTCAAGCATTGCCTGAACCGGTAATTTCAGGAGCAGCAGTTCAAACGGCACCGGGCGGGGGCGAGGCATTCGATGAACAAAAAGGATGCACGCTAGTCCTCCATGCGGATATTCATGAGAAGACGCAATACAAGGAAACGCCTTTATATGGTAAAAATCAGAAGCAACAGCAGATAGGAGATGCAAATTCAAAAACAGAGAAAAAAGCAAAAGTTCAAAAAAAGAAACAGGCGGTTCCTGAGCAAATACGCAAGATGCAGGCTCTTTACCAAGAGAGGTTCCTTCTTTCTTTTGAATTGAGATACAAAAACTTCTATATACAGGGGAAGTTCATGGAGGACTATGAAGATAATGTCCCTTGGTATGGAGACCTATATAGCTATGGTTTTATGACCTATCATGATTTATCCATAAAGCAGCTGCGCGGATATTTTACGTGGCGGACAGAACTGCGGAAAGGGAATTTTCAAAAACACTGCGAAGCTTTTGTTTTTATTTATCTGTTAGAGCTGTTGAATGGAATCGGAGCGGTCTCTGCGGAAGACAGTCTGAGAAAAATACAAGAATTTGAAAGAGCCTATATCGATGCCGGACTTGGCGGTCAAACTCTGCAAAAAAGACTGCATGAATGGGCGCTGGAGTTTGCCGTAGTGAACAATATCGAGCCGACAACAGCGCGCCTTTATATTGATCAAGAATTGTTGGAAGAAGATGCAGAGATTGAAATTTTGCGCCATCCTAAAAAATACAGCGATGCCGAAGTGTTTAAGGCGCTTTGTAAGTTCGGCAAAAAGAAAACCGCCGAATCAACGGTGATACAGCTGTATGGCGCGGAAGCAGTCAAACTCTTTGCCGCAGTATTTCGCCTCGTTACGGCACAGTACCGTGAAAATGGACAAACTCTTTTTAGGCTGTGCTTCGGTATTCGGAGTTCCACACCATGGTATCCTCTGAGCGGTGTATTTTTTCATAACAAGGAAATAAAAAAATCCTTTACGTATGAATTGACTTCCTGCCGCTCGTATATTTTTAAGAATAAAGAATGGTATATACGGTCATATCAGAAGTCTTCTTTTCAAAAACAGCGGCTCGTCGATCTTCTCCATGAAACCGACCGGCGCTTACGCCTCTATCTAAAAACGAAACATCCATTAAAAGAGCGGAAAGAAGCGGCATGGGCAGTCCCCTACATTGAAGCTGTTATTGAAGCGGATCGAAAAGCCAAAATCGAAGCCGCGCGGCAGAAGATTACGATTGACTTTTCCGGTCTGAATAAAATCCGACAGGATGCGCTCAAAACGCAGTCCAGTCTTTTGACAGAAGAAGAGAAGCTTGGAGCGGTAGACCGTGCGGTTATTTCTGTAAAACAAAAAGAAAGTCCACCACCTATCGCTCAAGATGATACGGGCGCAGCAGAAAAGGCGACAACGCAGAGTCAGACAAATCTGCTCGACAATCACGGGGAATACCAACAAGCGATGAAGGGGGCACAAGCTCTTCCATTGGATAGTATGCAGACCCAGTTGATGCAAATGCTGCTCCGCGGAGAGCCGGTGCAGGAATTGATTGCAGCACAGCATGGAATGCCGAGCGTTATCGCCGATGCTATCAACGAGGCATTGTTTGATCTTATCGGCGATACGGTGGTAGAATGCGACGGTAAAACAATTACCCTTGTGGAAGATTATCGTGATGATATTATCGGGATATTGGGATAGGGCAATCGCATCAGAGGCTATTGTAAATCCCCCGCAAAATAATAGGCCGTTCAACCAGAATTTCGATGCGTTGCATCTCAAATGGTTGCCCAACCTATTATTTTGCGGAATTCGATCTACACTTCTGATGCGATTGCTCTATGCTTTTAAAATAACCTGTGCGAAATTTTCTCAAAAATTTCGCACAAAATGAAGACAACTGCTTAAAATATTCGTATGCGGTTGTCCTGGATAGTGGGAGATAAAATAACATGAACGAAGCGGAAAGAAAAGTTCCAAAGCGGATTGCGCAGACGGTATTGCATTCTTTAAAAGGCGGTGTAGTGCCCCGTATCGGGCTGCCGTATATCACCGTCGGTAGGAAAAATGAAATTCAAGCCTTGCTGCATGATGTTGATATTATCTCCGAAGGCGGCGCTTCGTTCCGCTTTATTGTCGGGCGGTATGGAGCGGGAAAGAGTTTTTTACTGCAAACTATCCGGAATTATGTGATGGATCGCGGGTTCATTGTTGCGGATGCAGACCTGTCGCCGGAACGGAGGCTGCAAGGAACGCGGGGACAGGGGCTTGCAACTTATCGCGAGTTGATCGGGAATCTTTCCACAAAGACAAAACCGGAGGGCGGTGCACTCACGCTGATATTGGAGCGGTGGATCAGCACCGTGCAAAGTGAAGCCTTGCAAGAAAGCGGGCTTCAACCCGGAGATCCGGCATTGACTGCGCTTGTCGATCAAAAGATTTACGCGGTAACCGCTTCGGTGAGCGAGCTGGTACACGGTTTTGAGTTTGCTCAATTACTTTCAGCCTATTATCATGCGTACCTCAAGAGCGATGATGAAACGAAAGCAAAAGTAGTGCGGTGGTTCCGGGGCGAATATGCCCTCAAGCGCGAAGCAAAGGAAGAACTCGGTGTTAATATCATTATTACGGATGATGACTGGTACGAGTATCTCAAGCTCTTTGCAACATTTTTCCGGCTGGCGGGTTATTCCGGCATGATGATTATGATCGACGAACTCGTCAATATTTATAAAGTTCCCAACTCCATCACGCGCCAGTACAATTACGAAAAACTCCTCACCATGTACAACGACACCTTACAAGGAAAGGCAAAATACCTCGGTATTATCATGGGGGCGACACCGCAGGCGATAGAGGATAAGCGGCGCGGTGTGTACAGCTACGAGGCGCTCCGCTCCCGTCTTGCAGAGGGGAAGTTTTCCAAGCCCGGTGCACGGGACTTACTTGCGCCGGTAATCCGGCTTGACCCGATTACTGCGGAAGAAATGTTGATCCTCTGTGAAAAGCTCGCTGCGATGCACGCAGGTCTCTACGGCTATGAGCAGAAAATCACCACGGACGACTTGGCGGCGTTTATCAGAATTGAATATGAGCGGATCGGCGCCGATGTGCATATCACCCCGCGCGAAGTAATCCGGGATTTTATCGAGCTGCTGGATATTTTGTACCAAAATCCGGGAATGAGCATTATCGAGCTACTAAACTCCGATACATTTTCGTACGCAAAGTCTGATGCGGTATCGGACACCACCGATGAAAACTATGCCGAGTTTACGATTTAAGGTGAGTGCGCAGAAGAGTGATGGATGGCCGAAGGAATGCGCAGCAGCGAGTTTTTACATAGTTTTTCCTGCATACAGTGACGTACAACCAATTAACAGCGTACTTTGTGCTTTGGCGGTTAAGTCTTCTATGTATCTTTAAAAATCTGGCGGTCTATGCTATAACAAACCTTGTGCATCCTTGCATATGGTTCGGGGTGAGTTTTGACCGACCGGTATCCTTGCCGGAATAGGATGAACAGTTATGGGTACGGCAAACAGGAAATATAAAGATTCAGTGTTCGTTGATCTATTCAGTGAGGATGAAAAAGCTAAAGAGAACTTTTTATCACTCTATAATGCCTTGCATAATACTAATTTACAGCTTTCATGCCCGGTAGAAAACATACGCCTTGATAATGTCATGTACATGAACATTATCAACGATGTGTCTTGCCTTGTGGACAATAAAATCATCGTTCTTGCGGAGCATCAGTCTACGGTAAACGAGAATATGCCCCTACGCTTTTTGGAATACATCGCAAGGATCTATGAAAAGTTACAAGCACCAACAGACAGATATCTAAGAAAGTTATCAAAGATACCAGCTCCGGAGTTCTATGTATTTTACAATGGGCTGGAAGATTACCCTGAAACCGCGACTCTAAAGCTTTCAGATGCATTTATGACAAAACCCGAGCATGCCCCGCTGGAGTTGACTGTACAGGTTTTGAACATCAATACAGATAAGGCGAACAAAGTCTTAGCAGCCTGCAAGCCGCTTGAAGAATACAGCCTGTTTGTAGAAGAGGTAAGAAAACAAACCCAACTCGACAGCGCAAACGGCTTTACCAATGCAGTAAAGATATGTATAGAAAAAGGAATCTTAAAAGAATACCTACAACGAAAATCACGGGAGGTAATCAATATGTTGGTAGCCGAATATGACTACGATACCGATATTGCGGTACAGAGAGAAGAAGCAGGCAGAATAGCTTTTGCTCAAGGAATATCTCAAGGAATATCCCAAGGAATATCCCAAGGAATATCTCAAGGCTCTCGTCAAAAAGCCCTCGAAACGGCAAAAATGATGCTCTCTATGGGCTATCCCCTTACAGATATTTGCAAAATAGCCGGTATCTCTCCAGCAGAAGTCGAAGCGCTATAGGTACCTGCGCGTACTTCCGCGGTTACTTTAAAGATAAACCGTGAAGACGCTAAGAATGCAGAGGAATAACCGACGGGTGAACTGACTGGATACATCATTCTCAGTACTGACATGAACGGCGGTGATTCAAATGTATACAAGAAGGTACACTGCTCAACAGAGAAAACACGATGGACATTTTTAATCAATACGCCCCTTTTATACAGGATTATATTTACCGCTCCGGTTGGCAGACGCTTCGCGCGGTGCAGAATGCGGCGGGCGATGCTCTTTTCAATACCGATAACAATGTGCTGCTGACGGCATCCACCGCCTCCGGCAAAACCGAAGCGGCGTTTTTTCCAATCCTGAGCCTCTTGTACGAAGAGCCGTCTGCCTCGGTGGGAGTGTTGTATATCGCTCCGCTCAAGGCGCTCATCAATGATCAGTTCGGGAGGCTGAACGAGCTGTGCGAGGAAGCAGGAATCGCCGTAACGCGATGGCATGGCGATGCGCCGCAAAGCCAAAAACGGAAGCTGCTCCGTAAACCGGCGGGGATTTTGCAGATCACCCCGGAATCCCTTGAAGCGCTGATGATCACCAAGCAGAGCGAAATACCCTCTTTGTTCCATGACCTACGCTTTGTCGTCATTGATGAAGTCCACTTCCTGCTGCGTGCCGACCGCGGCGGGCAAACCTTTTGCTTAATTGAGCGGCTCTGCCGGACGGCGGGCTGCAATCCCCGGCGGGTTGGTCTTTCCGCCACACTCGGCGATCCCGAAGAAGCGGGAGCCTTTCTTGCTGCAGGCAGCGGGAGAGAAACGGTTATCCCCAAATGCGACGGCGGCAAAGAGGTGTGGCGGCTTTCGATGGAACACTTCTTCAATACGGAGCCGCAAGCTGACGAAGGTAAGCCTATTACCATCGAAGCGCTTACGGTAGAACCCGCGACGGATACTGCCCCCAAGGCCGCAGACCCGGGGATGGGCTATATCTTTGAGCATACCCGCGGTAAAAAATGCCTCGTGTTTACCAATTCCCGCGAGGAGTGCGAATCCGTATGCCAGCACCTCCGGCAATACTGTGAAGCTAATCACGAACCCGACCGCTTTTTAATTCACCACGGCAACCTTTCCGCTTCGTACCGCGAAAGTGCGGAAGAGGAGATGAAGAATGACGACTCGCTTATCAGTGTGTGCGCTACCGCTACACTGGAACTGGGGATTGATATCGGGAGACTGGAGCGGGCATTCCAGATTGATGCACCCTTTACCGTTTCCGGTTTTTTACAGCGTATGGGACGTACCGGACGGCGCGGCACTCCTTCGGAAATGTGGTTTGTTATGCGGGAAGATCATCCCGAAGCGCGGGCGATGCTGCCGGAGATGATTCCGTGGTATCTTATTCAAGGAATTGCACTTGTTCAGCTTTATATCGAAGAGCGCTTTGTGGAACCGCCGCGCACGGAAAAGCTGCCCTTCTCCCTGCTCTATCACCAGACCATGAGTACGCTTGCCTCCTCAGGTGAGATGACACCGGCGGAGCTGGCCTCCAGAGTACTGACCCTTTCGGTATTCCGCCGCATCAGTCAGGAGGACTTCCGTACCTTGCTCCGGCACCTTATCACTATTGATCATATCAACCGCACGGAAAACGGCGGGCTGATTGTCGGGATTACCGGGGAGCGGGTTGTCAACAATTATAAGTTTTACGCAGTGTTCCAAGAAAATATCGAATACACGGTGCGTTCCGGTTCCGAAGAGCTGGGAACAATCGTCAAACCGCCGCCTGCGGGCGAGAAGATAGCTATTGCAGGCAGGGTGTGGGCAGTGGACGAGGTGGATCACCAGCGCCGCGAGGTATACTGTACGCTGGTAAAGGGGAATATCCCTGCGTATTTCGGTGATGTGGCAGGCGATATACACACCTGTATCTTGGAACGGATGCATACTGTTCTTGCCGAACAGAAAAGCTATCCGTACCTGATGCGCCATGCCGTGTGCCGTTTGCAGGAAGCGCGGAATACGTTCAGCAAGGCAGGGATGGACACTCACCCGCTCATTTCCCTCGGCGGCTCTATGTGGGCGCTCTTTCCTCAGCTGGGCAGCTATGCCTTTCTTGCGTTGGAACGCTTTCTCAAGCTCCGCTGCGGTGCACGGCTTGGGCTCAAAGGCTTGAGTCCGTCCAGACCGTACTACCTACAGTTTACCATGCAGGTAAGCGCACAGGAATTCTATCGCATTATTGCCGAAGAAGCCGCACAAAACTTTGACCCGCTGGAGCTTGTGTACGAAAACGAAGTCCCCGTCTTTGACAAATACGACGAGTATGTTCCCTCTGAGCTGGTACGCAAAGGATTTGCCTTAGGGGTGCTGGATATCGCCGGAATGAAGCAGCGGGTGCTGGGATGGCAAGAAATACGAACGCGCTAAAAACATTCCGACAGTTTATTTACTCTTGTTTTATGCCAAAACTTTCCGCAGCCCCCTGTCCGCTCCAGTTTTTGCAAAGGAAAATCTGGCTCGGGGGATGATAAGGTTGCAGACGAGTGTAACGGCTCTAAAATGAGGCAAGCGCCTTAACTGTTCGCCTCGTTACGAACCATTAACCTGTTTCGCATTTGAGAAACTGGATGCAGATAGACGACAATGCTCGCTATCCGGTAGACAACGTTTTCCGCCCGCAGTATGCAGCCCCTCTCTCAAGTTTTCCCGATGAAAAACCTTGAGCGGTCCGTGCAGAAAGCAATTACTTTACGGTAAATTATTCGCAACCCGCCGCGCAATAAGAGGCGGCGCGGATGATGCCGTAGACAGTTAATGCTTTATCCATCGTGTCAAAGATACACGTTATCGGTTCAAGCATACTATTGAGGCCGCCGGTGCCGATGACTTTAATCCGCTCTGCCGGTATGCCGAATTCCTGCTGCATATCCGTCTTCATTTGCCGGATAAGCGATTCGACCAGCCCCTTGTAGCCGAGCACGATTCCCGCTTGAATCGACCACGTGGTAGTTTTTCCGAGACTGGACGGCGGAATGTCGAGCGGGGTGGACGGCAGCTGCGCGGTATTCATGAAAAGCGCCTTGAGCGCCGTGCCGATGCCCGGAGCAATGGCAACGCCTACGATGTTCGCATTGTTTCCGACTGCCGTAAAGGACAGCGCCGTACCAAAATCAACTATTATAACCGGCTGCTGGTAGCGTTCCCACGCTTCAAGAGCATTGCACAGTAAGTCGGTGCCGATCTCATGCGCCGCGCTTGCCGGCAGCTTTATCGGCAGCTGCGGGTAGATGTCGGGGCCGATGATGAGCGGCTTTTTGCCGAGCAGATGCTGCGTAACGATAACGAATGCGCCGATGAGCGCCGGCACAACGGAGCTGATGACGGCTTTTTCGATTTTCGAGCAATCGACGGCTGCATCGCGCAGCAGCGGGCGGAGAATCGAAAAATATTCGTCCCCCGTGCGTTTAGGATCGGTGCTCAGCCGCCATTCGCTGAGAATCTTGCCGTCTTCAGCGATTGCGGTTTTTATGTTCGTGTTTCCGATGTCAAAAGCTAAAAGCATTGTTACTTCTCCTCTTTTTAACTAGTATACCTGCATGAATACGCTCATTCAACCAAGGATTCTCAAAGGGTTCCGCGATTCTTTGCCGGAAGCGGAGATTGCGCGGACTTCGCTTATCGAAAAAATAACGGCCGTGTATCGTTCGTTCGGATTTGTGCCGATCGACACGCCGGCGATCGAGTATTCGGATATTCTCCTGCGCAAAAGCAATGGGGAGACAGAAAAGCAGGTGTTCCGATTTGAAGACAACGGCGGCCGAGACGTTGCGCTGCGCTTCGATTTAACCGTGCCGTTTGCGCGCTTTACGGCCGAACACCGCAGTTCGCTCTATGTGCCGTTCAAGCGTTATCACGTTGCAAAGGTGTGGCGCGGGGAAAAGCCGCAGGCCGGGCGGTATCGGGAATTTGTGCAGTGCGACATCGATACGGTCGGTTCCGACAGCGCGGCTTCCGATTTTGAGATTCTAAATGTCATGAAAGAGGCGCTTGAAGCGGCTGGCGCGGGCGGCATCAGCATTCACGTAAATCACCGCGGCTTGTTCGGCAGATTTTTAGCGGCGGAAGGAGTGGCGGACAAAAGCGATGAGATTCTCCGCACCGTGGATAAGCGTACAAAAATCGGCGATGATGCGGTGCAAGCCCAGCTTACGGAGCTTTGCGGGGCGGAGGCTGCCGCAAAAATTACCGGCTACATTCGAGTTCCTGCCGGAGAGGGGTTTTTAGAGACGGTATCTCGGCTTGAAGGCCTTGCCGGAGGCATTGCGGCGGACGGCGAGCGGATGCGCGCGCTATATGCGATGATGTGCGCGGCTGGAATTGAAGCCGCGTTCGTCTTTGATCCAACGATTACGCGCGGCCTTGATTACTACACCGGCCTCGTGTACGAAACATTTTTAATCGACCTGCCGTCCATCGGCTCCATTTGCTCCGGCGGCCGCTACGACAATTTGACCGCCCTCTACACAAAAGAGCGCATTCCGGGTGTCGGCGGCAGCATTGGACTTGACCGGTTAATTGCCGCGCTCGAACAGCTTGGACGGCTTGAAAAGAAGACAAGCTACCTTGATGCGGAGATTTTCTGCCAGTGCGAGGCGCATTTCGTTCACTATCAAAAGACTGCCGCCGCGCTCCGTGCCCGCGGGATTTTGGTTGAGGTCTTCCCCGACCAGAAAAAGATGGCGCAGCAGTATGCCGTTGCGGAGGCGAAAGGCGTTACGTGGGGCATCTTGATTTCCGAAGAAGACGCTTCCGCCGGCACGCTTTCGCTCAAAAATCTTAAAACGCGCGAAGTTACATCCGGCCTCACATTCGACAAAGCGGCGGCAATGATTCTTGCCGCGCGTGTTGCGTAAAATGCGGTGTCGAAAATAGGCGGGAAAGATTCAGAGCGCAACATCCCGCAGCTCTCATCTCATCCGTGCAGAAAAATATGAAAACTGCGAGAACGCAGGTAAAGAAGTATATATAAGGCGACGGCCGCAATGGTTTTCAGGCAGCGCGTTTTGCCGCAGCGCGAATGCAATTCGCCCGCCGCCGCTTTTAAGAATTCCGCCGTACTACCGATGCTGGTATCACCCGTCCGCCGCGGTTTGAGACAGCCGCAATATCCGGCCGCGCGGCGCAACAGAGCTAACGGGCGCCCCATTCAGCCGAGCAGCGAGCGGATTGCGTTTTCCATCGTGCCAACGCTTCTGCAAACGGCAGTGATGAACGGTCGGCCGATGAGTACGCGGTCAGCGCCAAGATAGAGCGCTGTTTGGATGTCGCGCTTGGTACGGATGCCGCCGTCAACCCATACTTCTCCGCAACACGAATGCAATTCGCCCGCCGCCGCTTTTAAGAATTCCGCCGTACTACCGATGCTGGTATCACCCGTCCGCCGCGGTTTGAGACAGCCGCAATATCCGGCCGCGCGGCGCAACAGAGCTAACGGGCGCCCCATTCAGCCGAGCAGCGAGCGGATTGCGTTTTCCATCGTGCCAACGCTTCTGCAAACGGCAGTGATGAACGGTCGGCCGATGAGTACGCGGTCAGCGCCAAGATAGAGCGCTGTTTGGATGTCGCGCTTGGTACGGATGCCGCCGTCAACCCATACTTCTCCGCAACACGAATGCAATTCGCCCGCCGCCGCTTTTAAGAATTCCGCCGTACTACCGATGCAGGTATCCACCCGTCCGCCGTGGTTTGAGACAACCGCAATATCCGGCCGCACAGCGCGGCAGAGCGCAATGTCGTCAGGCGTAAAAATACCTTTCAGCATGAGCGGCAGGTTTGAAACGCCGCGCAACCATGCAATCTGCTCCGCCGTTTTCCGTTCCAGCCGCACTTGATCGCGCATCGACACAATATTGTACGCATCGATATCCATCCCGATTGCCAGCGCATGATCCTTGACGAGCGCAACGCGGCGCAAAAGGTTATCGTCGGGATAGGGCTTGAGGAAGCAATACGCCTTTGTTCCGAGCGACCGCACTGCCTCGATGCTGAGCGCGAGCTTGTCATCCGGCGCGCCATCGCCCGTGCAGACTAAAATGCCGCAGTTATATGCAGCGGTAAAATACGGCAGGTAAAAATCATGTTCGTTTTGAAAGCCGACATTTTGAACGGCGCCCGTTACCGGAGCAATCCCGATGTGCGCCGCTTTAACCCGAATACGGTCGATTTCATGCGCACTCCCATCACGGAGGGCAGCATGATATATTTTTTCCCAGTCTGCGCAGTTCAAGATAAAATTGCGGCTGTCGTCAACGCCCCCCATGCCCGGCATTTCGCCCTTACAGCCGTACCCATTACAGACATTGCAAAAACGACACTTAAAATCACTCGCCAAAACTCATTCCTACTGCGCGTCCGCTTGCCAAAAGTGGATGGTCAAGGGGAATATTTTTCACTTTGCCGGCAAGCTCTTTCAGCGGGACGGCAACGATCTTATTATCCTGCATGGCAACGAGATTTCCGAATCTGCCGTTGACGATAAAATCTGTCGCAGCCACACCGAAGCGCGTCGCAAGCACGCGGTCATACGGGGACGGCGTTCCGCCGCGCTGCAAGTAGCCGAGTACCGTTACGCGCGACTCAAGGCCGGTTGCGCTTTCAAGCTCGTGCGCCACCCGGTACCCGATGGAATACGGCATCTCGCGGCGGCTTTTCTTAAACGCCTTTTTGTCCAATTTCGCTTCATCCTTCGACAGTGCGCCTTCGGCAACAACCACAATAGAAAAATCCTTACCCGCATCGCGGCGGCGGAGAATTTCTGCGGCAACCGACTGAATGTCATACGGAATCTCCGGCAGCAAAACAACATCGCCGCCGCCAGCAATTCCCGAATACAGCCCAAGCCAGCCCGCCTTGTGCCCCATTACTTCGACAACCATCACGCGGCTGTGACTGTGCGCCGTCGTGTGAATGCGGTCAATAGCTTCGGCTGCAACGTCAACCGCCGTATGAAAGCCGAACGTAATATCGGAGCCGACAATATCGTTGTCGATTGTTTTCGGCAGCCCGACGACATTAAAGCCTTCGTCCGCAAGCAAGCTGCCAGTCGTGTTTGTCCCATTCCCTCCCAGTACCGCCAGCGCGTCGAGCTTCCACTTTCGCCAGCTCTTTTGAATCGCCTCAAGCGGCAAAAGACCTGTCTTCGGGTTTGGAACCGGATTCTTGAACGGTTTGTCGCGCGCCGTTCCCAAAATCGTTCCGCCTCTGGTCAAAATGCCCGACACATCTTCGGATTTTAGTTCAAAACAATCATCGTTCACCAAACCGCGGAAGCCGTTCCGAATGCCGATGATTTTGATTCCATAATTATTCATCGCAGACCTGCAAATCCCGCGAATTGCCGAATTCAAGCCGGGCGCGTCTCCGCCTGAAGTCAGAATGCCAATCGTCTTTATAGCCGTCTTTTCCATGCGGCCGATTATAGCACCACTTAAAAACGCTCTGCAAGATTGATTGCAAGTTGCAAGGAAAGCTACAGGCGTAAATCAACTTTGAAAAATGAGGGAATGTTGCGGAGGATTTGAGAATTTTCCAGTCCCGTATACTTGTCAATAAAAACGCTTTGTATACGCGGGCGTATGCCGCTTTCCTCTCCTGTCCCGAAATGTACAGGCGAGCGGCAAAAGCAAATACGGCGAGGGGCAGCAAGAAGCCGCAAAAGAAACGTCGCCGCTCCTGCGTTCCTTTTATATCACTTCGGTTACTGCATTTATGATATTGAAAACATCCTTAAATCCGGTGCGTGAGATTACTTTATCCGCTTCATTGGAAAGCGACAGCAGATAGAGTTTTTTGCCGGATTCGCAGGCATCATTGTGAGCGGCCATAATGATGCCCATGCCGGCATCATCGAGTTCAATGAGTTTCGATAATTCGAGGACGACATTATTTTTCTGTATTTCTTCATATATTTTCGTCTGCGCATTCACCGCCGTGTATGCGTTAAATGCGCCGCTCAAGCCAAAAAGCACGTAGTTCGAACCTTCTTTCTGAATTACGTCCAACTGTTCCATTCATTTCTCCTCTCAAATCAGCGGGCGGCGCGATTATTGCTCCGGGGCAAACGATTCCGCTTCGTTCCGCCTCTCTGCTTCCGCTTTTTCCGTCTCATTGGTCTTCAAATATTTGAGCACCAAGATGCTCACGTCGTCTTCCATTTCGTGCGACATGAATTTCGTCAAGTCATCATACAAGAAACGAACCATACGATGCGCCGGATACATTGAATTGGCAACCATGTTGCGCTGAATGCGCTCTTTGCCGTACTCCTCGCCTCTCAGCGAATGCGACTCAGTTAAGCCGTGCGTACAGGTCAGCACAATATCCGATTCATGCAGTTTTATCTGCTTAATGGAAAGATACGGCGCAATGTCGGACACGAAGCCCAAATAATGGCCGGCTCCCTGAATCTCGATGACGTTATTGTACGCTTGCGTGTACAGCAGCATGGCCGGTATGCCGCAGTTGATGTAATACAGCGTGTCGTTTTCAAAATTCATAATTGCGAACATACCGGAAAAAATCGTGCCCTTCTGTAAATTGTTGCGTATAAATGAATTAACCTTCACGACCAGCTGCTTAAAGTCATGCGTTTCTGCAAGATACTCGCGAATAATCGCTTTGAGGATAACCATGCTCATGCTGGCGGCGATGCCTTTGCCGCTCAAATCGCCGACTACAAAAAGATGCCGCGTATCCGTCAGGCGAATCATATCGACAAATTCGCCGCCGATATTGTGCGCCGGAATCATAAGATGTCCCGCATCGATTTTCGGGTTATTCAGCGCGTCAATGTTCTCTTGAATGGACGTAATGATTTGCGACGACATACGCAGTTCGCGGTTGACCGTGCCGATGATTTCCTTGTTGGAAATATTGCGCATATAATAGCCGAACACGAAAAAATACGAATACAGCTTCGTAAAAATATTTAAATCGTACTCGCGGTAATGGTCGCGGCTTTCTTTTAGTCCGAGCAGAATAAAGCCGTGTACGTCGCGCCCTTCGTTCAAGATGAACAGCGCGTCGGAATGGGTGTCAGAAAAAAACTTTTCCAACTGGTCTTTAATCGAAACAAGCGCATAGAGCGTTTCCAGTTCGTTGTAAATGACGACGGTTTTTCCGATATTGAGCAGCGATTCAAAGAGCCGGTCGAGGCCGGTCAGATTCGTTTTGCGCCCCGTAGAAGAATAGGCCGTCTCAAAGGTGCTGTTGCCGCCGTTGATAAATACCGACATGGAAGAGGCTTCCGCATTTTTTCGGAATATCTTGAACATCGTATTCGCAATCGAATCCATTTCGTCCGTGTAGTCAATCGCTGCAAGCTCCTTTTCGAAAATCGTAGCGTAGTCGGACGTATGGCCGAGCCGCGTATTCTGAATAATTTCCGAAATAACGGTAACAAGCCCCAGCGCAATCCCCGTTCCAGAGCACGCAATCGCCGCAAAGAGCAGCATATTCCGCATTGCAAATTGATGGAGAAAGACAAAAAACAGCCCCAAAATCAATGCCGGCAGTATATAGAGCGCAATCCACTTCAGAATAAAGATGAGCAACGCCTTGCCGGACGGCGCGGAGGGCAGCCAAGACGCGGCGGGAATAATAACCAGCAGCGGAATGTATATAGCAAAGTGGAGCAGATTGTATCCTCCGTAAACTGCGGAAACTTTTTGGAGCAAATACGCCGTCAGCCACATTGCAGCAAGTGCTGCGGTATGCAGATAGCCCTTGTATTGCCCAAGCTTTGCTGAAAACATATCGTTATGC
This sequence comes from uncultured Treponema sp., assembly GCA_963539665.1. Lineage (GTDB taxonomy): Bacteria > Spirochaetota > Spirochaetia > Treponematales > Treponemataceae > Treponema_D. The sequence continues at coordinate 36,055 of CAUTOX010000002.1, read as the reverse complement.
ACGAGCATCAGAATACACATGAATGCAGGAATCAAATAGCGGAAAAAAAAGTGAAAGAGCGTTACCCAAGTCCACGGAAAATATTTATGCGCAAGTCCGGTAAACAAATAATCGGACTCAACGCGCATTCCCTCGCTGAGCGTTATCGTAATAGCGCGGAACTTAAAGTGCACAACCAAAAACACGCCGATATACAGCAGGAGCTTTATTATCCGCAGCAGGAGATTTGAATGCTTCCACGCATAATAGGGAAAACAAAACGCAATATTGACGAGTAGGATGCCTTCAACCAGAAAGCATAGGCGCAGCATAGCGGTAAACAGCGGCGGAGTAAGAAAATTCCGCGTTGCAATGGCAAGCGCAAGAATTGAAACGGGAACAATCGCAAGCAGAATATTATTAATAACCGGATTATTTTCATCGCCGTACTTACTTGCAACCCGCGTAACATAAGCTGTCTCAAACGCAAAAAAGAGCGCAAAAGCAAGATTCAGTAACATAAAAAGCATATCAGCCTACCTTTGCAATCATCATGGTTACATCATCGTGCAGACGCTTGTCGCCGTTATAATCCATAATGAGCTTCACAATATCATCTACCATCTGCTGCGGCTGCTTGGCGGCTCCGGCTTGCAGCGTCGCCTTAAAAATCTCCGTGTCGCCGAGTTCTACGCCCTTATCATCCATGACTTCTGAAACGCCGTCGGAAGCAAGGAGAATCGTGTCTCCGCGAAAAAGTCGGTGCTCGGACACGGAAACGTCATCCATTGCGATAATCCCAACAAGGCTCGCATTCGATACAAGCGACTTGATCCGGTAGCCGTCCGGTGCGCGCGACAAAATAATCGGGTCGGACATGGAGGCGTTTATGTACGTGATTTTCATTTTTTCCGTATCGACAATTCCCAAGAATAGGACGGTGTATTTATCCTGCAAGCGCATTCCTTTAATCGCCTTGTCAACCGCTTGTACCAATTCCGCCAAATCTTCTTTATTTTCCTTTATTTTGACCGTATTCATAACCAGTCCCATGATGAGCGCTGCCGGCAGTCCCTTTCCAGAAACATCGCCGAGCATCAAAAGCGTTTTGGATTTTGAAAGCGGTAGAATTGTGTAATAGTCGCCGGAAACATTGACGAGCGGACGGTAATATGTCGCAATCTTCAAATGCGGAATCTCCGGAATCTTGTGCGGCAGGAAAGACACTTGCGTTTCGGCCAACTGCTCCCATTCCTTCGTCAACGCCGAAATTTCAGAAAGATTCGCGATTATTTTTATTCGGGAAAGAAAGCGCACGTATTCTTCGTAGAGCTTGCCGTAAATCTCGCTGTCAAACATCCGCGTATACTGGTTAAACACAAAAAACTGGCGCTTTTGGCTGCATAGCAGAAAACCGCGCGCAAGTTTATGCGTAGAAACAACGCCCAAATTGCTGCCGAGAAAATAAAAACCGTCCTTCCATTGCTCCGTGAAATTGTTTGAAAGTGTTTTTCGGGTTTCCGGATGGGATGCAAGCCGGGCAGGACTGTTGTAGAGCACGTAATTTTTTTCGCGGTCAATAAATAAAACCGCGCAATCCGCTTCTAACTCAAGCGTTTCTGCAATCGCCTTGTACAAGTCGTCAAAAGAATAGCAGAAACGCAGCCGGTCAATAAAATTTTCAAGCAGCTTCGTTTCTCCCGAATCTAAATACCGCTTGCGGAGCCGCTTGTCGATTCCCCTTTTGAGTGCCAATCCGATAGAAAGCAGTGCGATAAACGTCATAAACGGAAGAATTACGGAAACGAGCGTATTTGAATCGCTGCCGTTTTCAAAAACCAACGCAATTGAAAGCGCAACAGACAGAACAAGAACGAACAAATTGATCAGAACTGCGGAAAGTCTTTTGCTTGACCGATACATATTCACCTCAATTGTGAAAATAATCCGTTTTATTTAGAGAAGCGAAGGATACGCTCCTTTTTAAGGCATTTTGATTGACCGTATGCAGCGACCGCGATAAAAACAGATTCACCGCTTTGCAAAGCCAACGCGCAAACGTGCGGCGATTATATCATACAATCGATAAATACACTGTAAAAATCGATTATTTTAAACCAGTTCGGTACCTTCCGTTTAGAAACAGGTCTTTTATGTACACGGCAAGCCGTCAGAGGCAACTCCGCCAAATGCCTGTACCGCATCCCATTTTAGTTGCGGCATTCCTTGCATTGTCCAGCTGTTGGAGGCGGCGGAAAATTATTCGTGCGGAAGGGCGATGCTCTCATGCTGCATTGGGGCGCATCCGAAACGGAAGTTGTTTTTCGGAAAGCCGCAAGCGCACCAGTCTCCGATTGACCGCCGCAATGCAGATAGGTTGTTCCGCTCGCTATTCTTTTTTTTCGACGATAAGCGCATCCGCATCGCCGCTGAGGTAGCTGCGACAATGCTCTTCCGACATTGGTTTGCCGCGTAAAAATCCTTGTACGATGTGGCAGTCAAGTTTTTTAAGCAGCGCAAGCTGCGCGGGGTGCTCTACGCCTTCGGCAATCGTTTCCAATCCCATCTTTGAAACCATCTTGATAATCGAATCAGTGATGTTCGCCTGTACGCCGTCTTTTGCAGTTATGTTAGTAATAAACGATTTATCGATTTTCAGCGTAGTCAGCGGCAGCGTTTGCAAATAACTAAGCGAGGAATAGCCGGTTCCAAAGTCGTCAAGCGAAATACGGAAGCCCATTTCCTTGAGCCGCATCAGCTTTGCTATCGTTTCATCCATATTATCAATCATAATGCCTTCGGTAATTTCAAGCTCGATGGATTCTGGCTTTATGTCATAGGCGCACAGGAGCGTTGAAAGTTCGGAAATAAATGACGGCTGTTTAAGATGCAGCGGCGATATATTGACCGAAAGCAGCCCGTCGAAATTAAAATCCTGCTGCCACTTTTTGAGCGCGGAAAACGCCGTCTTCAAAACCCACGCGCTTATCGGCAGAATCAGCCCACTTTCTTCCGCAACCGGAATAAACACCGCCGGCGATATATTGCCAAGCTCCTTGTCATGCCAGCGGATGAGCGCCTCAAACCCGCGCAACTGCCCGCTTTTTATGTCGAACTGCGGCTGGTACTCCAAATGGAACGATTCGCAGTAAACCGCCTCGTTCATTTTTGTCTGCATGTTGAGCTTTTGAATGAACAGGAGCTGCATATCCGGTTTAAAGAAGACGAAACGCCCCTTGCCGTCTTTTTTTGCGCAGTGCACGGCAATGTCTGCAAAGCGCAGCAAGTCGTCCGCCGAACCGGAATTCTCCGGATACGCCGCCACTCCGCCGGAAACGGGTATATTTTGCGCCGTAAGCGCTTCAAAAATCGCATCCGTCGTGTTCGCAAGCGAATCGAGCGTCGGCATATTCGGCATGATGACCATAAACGCATCATCGCCAAAGCGATAGCAGGCGATGCCGTTCTTTTCAAAAGTGCGGAGCAAATCAGCCGCCTTGCGCAGCAGCGCATCGCCTTCGCGATACCCCCGTAAATCATTGAGGTTCTTCATGTTGTCAATGTCGATGAGCAGCAGGCCGAGTTGCGTATGAGCTGTGTCCGCTTTTTCGATATATGCGGCAATGTCTTCCGAAAACTTTGCGCGGTTTTGTAAGCCGGTCAAAAAATCGCGGTACATGGAATCCCGCAGCTTCATATCCGTTGCAATTTCATTCGTTATGTTTTCCAGCGTAAAAATAACTTCGCCCTGCGCAGCGCTTTTTATAACCACACGGAGCCACCTGTCCGTCGCTTCCGATTTGTAGATGATCGGTTCAATCGTCTTACCGGCAGACGCGCTGACAGCCAAATCGAACCAATCAATCAAGCTGCTTAGGTTGTCTTTCATTTCCGAATAATATTTACAATCGGTGCAGATATGATTGAGTTGCGACGAAAACGCTTCATTTTTGAATACAATTTCAAAATCCGTTATTTTCGAATCGGTAAAAACCGGTTTTGCAACCAGAAGCGGCAATGCGTACTCTTTTAAAATGCGCAGTAAATCAAGATCAGCTGCATTGGTTTGACCTAAAGTCTGTTCACTTTCATTTTGTTTCATAACGTCATGATTCTCCGTGCGGGCAAAAGCTCTGTCAGATATAAACTTTTTCTAAACAAACGCAGGGCGTTTTTCGGTTTATTCGTGCGAAATTTTTAATCCCCCAACACCCTGCATCGTAATAATGAGGATTAAAGTTGCCTACAACCACCTTATTGGAACAACAGCCCCCGATACCTGCCTGAAGGATGTTGATTAAACCTGTTCGACAATAAAGTTTACGAACGGGCCTATTCTACTTTTTGTTCATTGATTTGTCAAAATTTGAGCCTCCGCGCCGCAGGATGCAATTTTTGAATAAACAGCCTCCGGAGTTCTGTAGTTCAGAACTTGTTTAAAGTCTTATATAAAAGATTGCTATAACGCTCAATACTATAGATTACAAAGCGCTATTAGCCTTGCGTTTTTTGTTTTTCCAACGAGACCGCTGTTTCAAGCGAAACAAGCTTTATTTTACGTCTCATTGATTGAAAAAGACCTAAAATATATGAAAATTATTCCATTTAACCAGTTAAAATTAGCTTCATAGAAGACTTCAAACACGTTCTTAGAATTTTATTTACCCCAACAAAAGCAAAAATAGCCTGACCTCATTATATTAGACCTGTTCGGAAACTTCAGTTTCAGAACTGGTTACTTTAAAATACGATGATCTAACTTGCGCAAATAGAACGATTTAGATCGTTGACCTGTTCGATAATGGGGTTATCGAACAGCTCTATTGCACAATTGATGATTGTAGCCATCATTTTCTTAAAACTCCTGCCGGAAAAAAGAACCTCGCTCTGTATTATGGCAAGCGTGTCCCTAAACGCAGGATGACAGTTGCTGATGTCGTAACATTGAACCTTATCCACATATTCGACAGGCCTAGCGACCTTAAAATATTTGGGAACCTCCAAAAAATTCAGTTTTTTAGAGGTTTCCCGGAGATTCCTTTTGCGATGTTTTTCATAAGTTACCGATATATAAAGACTTATGAAAAATCGACGAGCATCTCTAAAAATCCAACAAGGTTTTTTGAGATGCCCTTTCATAAAAATGCCAACGAACATTACATTTCATATTTTCCTATGCTCACGAATTACGAGAATTTTTTGAAAGCCGCAAACAAGGCAGCGGGAGCCATAGGCGCTTTTGTACAATACCAGCTCTATCTGAACAGCCTGCACTGTTTATGTCGATTCGACGCCTATTTCAGTCTGTAAAAACCGTTATAAGCCCTCTCACAAGGTTATGAAAGGACTGGCAGACAGGGGAGAATCATCAATAAGGATGGTTTTTCGGCTTCAACTTGCAGGGAATATGCGCGGCCGACGGCACACTGAAAAACTCTGCTTCCGTCCGGGCAAAGAACATGATAGCCGATCTTTCGTTGATATAACGGAAGGGCTTATAGGAACTTTCGTGCCCGATGCAGGCTATCTTCTTAAAGAATATCTCCAAAAGATGTATAATTCAGGAACAAAGACGTGCAAGGCAACGAGAAAGATATGAAACGAGTGCTTTCTAAGGAACCCTTCCAGATTCCTTGCCGCGCAACAGAATAGAAAGTCCGGTCAGTTATGAAATTGAATTACAATCTGATTTATCATTGTGCAAGAAGTGCGGCGGAGATGTTTAGACATTTCTTTTTCAGCATTTCTGCATTTTTGTTCCATCTTGTTGATGATGTTCGGCCGCGCTTCTTTCCTTGTTTCTTAAGGGAACCTCTAAAAACTTCAGTTTTTAGAGGTAACTTTGAAAATGCGATGTTGTAACTCGCGATAATCCAGCGAGTTACAACTCGTCGCAATCTCGAAAAAATCGCAAAAAGCGAGTTTTTCGAGGTGCCCTTAACTATTTCCAAAAACTCGGCATTCAACCTAATAATTTACGTTTTTTCATACTTTTGTCGTCAGTTGGCCGATCATTAGCCGACGGCGAGTAACGAGAACGATGCCATAAGCACGTCTTTTCGTGCCGTTCGCTCTTGTTTGCTTTGAGGAAACAAACTGGCTGGCGGTAACATAACGAAATCCGCCAAATCGGTTGTCTTACTCCCGAACTTTACGAGTGCGTGTTATATCTATACAATTCATGGCGATTTCAAATGCGCTGTATCGATACGCTCACGGGCCTGCAGGGCGCGGTTGAACGTGTGCGGCGGGGCGGTTGTGTTCGATATTAAGGAGGAAATATGCCGAAGGACTTGCCGGCTGTTGAGATTCCCCTGCACGTTGAGTTTTACGATGTGGATTCGATGGATGTTGTGTGGCACGGAAATTATGTCAAGTACATGGAACGTGCGCGTTGTGCGCTTCTCGATGCTGTTGGGTTCGGCTACAAAGAGATGCGCGCAAACGGCTACGCTTTTCCAATTACCAACATTACTATAAAATATGTCCGTCCGCTGCGATTTGGGGAAAATGCGCGGATTCGCGCGGCGCTTGTCGAATATGAAAACTGCATTAAAATCAATTATGAGATTTTTGATGAAAGCGGCGCGATTTGCACAAAGGCGCAAACCGTTCAGATGACGTTGAAAATCGATACGTGGGAATCATCGTTTGTCTGTCCGGCAATTTTTATAGAAAAAGTAAAGGCCGCAATGACGGAATCCTGAACATCCGGCAGGCTTTGCAACGATGCGCCGATGCCGCGTAATTCGGTACTCTTGCCGATAATAGACCTGTTCTGAAACTTTAGTTTCAGAACAGGTCTCATGCTGAACGATTCATTTATTTTTTTATAAGGAGTTGAAAATGAAAAAAATCTTAGCCTGTTTCGCCGCAGTGTTTTTATCCGCCGCGCTTTCCGCAGGAGAGCTGACTTTTCAATCGGTCTGCAAACAGCTTTCCGCGCGCCCGAACATGACGGGGAATTTTACGCAGGTAAAGACCATCAAAAAGGCCGGACGAGAATTGAAGTCGAGCGGTACATTTATCTTTAGCCTTGACGGTATCATGTGGAAGACGCTCAAGCCATTTCCTTCGACACTGGCGGTCGGCAAAACATCCGTCATTCAGACGATGCAAGACGGCAGGCAGACGGTGATTGACGCTTCGTCGAATCAGATTTTTACGAGCATTGCATCAACGCTGTCGGCGGTATTTTCCGGTAATGCCGATGCGCTTTCTGCAAACTTTACCGTCCAGTTTTCCGGCGATTCGGAACGCTGGCGCGCAATTCTTTCTCCCAAAGACCGCGCCATCGCCGCTGTCTTGCAGTCGATTACGCTTTCCGGCGCAAATGGAGCGGACATGAACGCAATCGTCATGACCGAAGCCTCCGGCGACACGATAACGTATCGCTTTTCCGACCAAAAATATCCTCTGGAGCTCAGCGATGCTGAAAAATCTTACTTTATTGCAAAATAGCGCCTTCCGGAAAATCTGGTTTGCTTTTCATGCGTTGGCCGCGCTTGCGTTCGCATCCGCGTTTTTTATGCGGAAGGGCGCAGTCAGCATTGACACGGATTTATTCAATATGTTGCCGAAGCCTGCGTTAAGCGAGGCTTTAAATGCGGCTGACGACAAATTAACCGAAATAACAGCGCAGAATGTGTTTATTCTGGTTTCCCATATCGATTTTGAAACGGCAAAACGGACTGCGGAAACGGTATATGCCGAACTCAAAGATAGCCCGCGTTTTAAGTCGATTACGCTGTATCAGGATGCGTCGCTGCTTGAATCCGCTCTGGATTTTGCCCAACGCTACCGCTGGAATCTTTTGAATGATGCAGCTGTTTCTTCTATTAATATGGACGGCGGTTCAGAACGCTTTGCGCAGGATGCGCTGACGAAAGCCTATAGCGCGTTCACCATTGCCTCGCTTGATTCATTGGAAAGAGATCCGTTCATGCTCGGCGATTCGGTTATGCAGCATTATCTTTCGGAATTGCAGGACTCCGGAACGAAGATGTCGCCCAAGGCGGGGACGCTCGCTTCTTTTGCAAACGATCGCTGGTACGTGATGATTCGCGGGACGCTCAGCAAAAAGGGGGCGGCGCTTGCAAGCAAGGCGAATGCCGTCGTGCAAATACGGCAGGTGTGCGATCCGCTTGAAAAAGACGGCATCCGTTTTGTCTATTCGGGAACGCCCTTTCACAGCTACAAAAGCTCTTCAAACGCCTCGCGCGAAATTACGGTTATTTCCGCCGTTTCCTTGCTGGCGGTGCTGTCTATTTTGCTTTTAATCTTTCGGAGCCACCTCCCGATTGTGTATTCGGCTGCGCTGATTGCGGTATCGACGGCGACGGCTGCGCTTTCGACCCTTGCGGTTTTCGGGAAAATGCACATTCTGACGCTTGTGTTCGGCACATCGCTCATTGGTTCGTGCATCGACTACAGTCTCCACTATTTTGTCAACTGGAAAGGAAATAGCGCCCTCCAAACCGGAATGCAGACGCGGAATCATTTGCTTAAAGGGCTTCTGCTTTCGATGTTTTCGACGGTGCTCTGCTATTTTGCGCTCGTCTTTGCGCCGTTTAATTTGCTTAGGCAGATGTCCGTTTTTTCAATGACCGGCATATTCAGCTCCTTTTTGACGGTGATTTGCATCTTTCCGCACATTCCGATGCCATCGGGAGCGCGGAAGGTTACGTTCATTCATCTGGTAAAAACGCCGGCATGGTACAATCCGAAGGCTGCGGGGCGCGTCGCCGTAACCGGAATGTTCGTTGCGGCGGCGGCAATGCTGACGGCGTTCCACAAGAACCTTACGATTGAAAATAAAGTTGACCGGCTCTACCGGCTTGAGGGGCGGGAATTTGAAAACGAAAAGGAAGCGGCGGGCATCTTGCAGTACAATCCGTCCGGCTGGTTTGTGGTGAGCGGAGAATCTGCGGAGGAGCTGTTGCAGCATGAGGAGCGTCTTGCTGCGGAATTGAAGCGCCTTAATCACGGAAAGGCGCAGGGCGGTTTTGTCTGCACGTCGGCGTTTATTCCGTCGCGCGCAAAGCAAACGGCATCGCGCCAAGCGGCGGCAAAATTGCTTCCCCTTGCACACGCGCAATACGAGGCGTTGGGCTTCGATGCGCCGTATGCGGAACGCTTGCAGGTGGAATTTGATGCGAGCGCGGCCGATTTCGTTTCGCCGGAAAAAGAGCTTCCTACTTTTTTGGAGAACGCTGTTTCTTCGACATGGATTGGGCAAATCGGAAAAAAATATTATTCCGTCATTTTGCCGGTGTCGGTTACGGACGAGGCAGCGTACCGTGCGCTTGCCGAAAAAGTTGACGGCGCGTATTTCATCAATAAAATGCACGACATGAACAATGATTTAGACCGGCTTTCCCGCACGATTTTAACGCTCTTTGCGGTCGTCTACCTCATTTTGTTCGCGGCGCTCAAATTCGCGTATACGTGGAAGCAGACGTTCAAAATCTTGTCCGTCCCGCTGCTTATCGTGCTGTTTGAAGCGGCGGTTTTTGCGGCGGCCGGCATCAAGCTGGAGTTTTTCTCCATTACGGGAATTATTTTGGTGTTTGGGTTGGGGCTTGACTACGTTATTTACATGATTGAAAACGAGAAACGCAAAGATAAAAGCGAAAACGCCAAGCTAGAGCCATTTGCCATTGCGCTGTCGTTTGTAACAACTGCTGTTTCATTCGGCGCCCTGTCGCTGAGCAGCTTTGTCCCCGTCCGCATGATGGGCCTGTCGATTCTCATCGGCATTACAACCGCTTACGTCTGCACTTTTTTCTACACCCGCGCAGAATTCTGATATGGGGCAGGCGGATGAAAGTGATACCGGAATGCTGGAACGGCCGCGTCCGCCTGCCTCCTGTTTTGCTTTATGCAAAACAGGCGAGAAGGTCTTGCATAATGGGGGGCGGACGGATGAAAGGGCACTTAGAAGATTTAACAGCACGGCCGTCCGCTCCAAGTTTTGCAAGCGCAACACTTGCGAGTTGCTACGTGGTCAAGCCCATTCTCCCGCCGCAGTAGATACCCTGTTCTCTCCGCGTTCCTTTTTACACGACCGCGACCGCCGTGCCACGAACCTGCTCGCCAGTTTCGTGCCCGCAAAACTGGAAGCGGTCGGTCAAGCCACTCCATTACGACGGTGCTCGTTCTCCCGACCACTGCGGACAGAGAAATGGCACTTGGAAGATTTAACGGCACGGCCGTCTGCTCCAAGTTTTGCAAACGCAAAACTTGCTAGCTGCTACGCCGCCGAGCCGTCCCTGCTCGCAAGTTTGCCGTCAGACAAAACTTGAGGCAGGCGGCCGACAGCGTAACGTCCTTACGGCATCCTTCCTGCCTGTCTACGTCTCTGCTAGCATGTTTTGCTTGCAGCAAAACATGAAGTGGACAGCCGACCATGTCAACGCTTCTCGGTTCAGTCCGTCCTGTCCGCCCCGGCGACGACTCCACTGGCAAGTTTGTCGTCAGACAAACTTGAGACAGGCGGTCAACAATGTTAAGCGCTTACGGCATCTCCGCATCCCGCCTGTCCGCCCACTTTTTCCGGCTTGCTTTGATTTCAAGCTGCACGGGAATCTTGTCGAAGCCTAAATCTTTCCGGATGCGGTTTTTGAGGAATGCGGTATATGTTTGCGGGACGACTTCGGGACGAGTTGCAAAAATCAGAAAGGCTGCGGGATTGACCGATGTCTGCGTGATGTACCGGATTTTAAAGTGCGCGGTTTTGCTTGCCGGCGGCGGATATTGCAGCAACCAATCTTTGAGCGCGGCATTCAGCGCGGATGTTTCGATTTTGCGCGTCAGCTGGCCGTACAGTTCAAGCGCGGTGTCCAGTAAATCTTTGATTCCCGTGCCATTGAGCGCGGATACGGGGATAATCGGCGCAAATTCCATCTGACCGAACATGATATTGATCCATTCTTTCCGTTCGCGGATGGTTTTGCGGTCTTGTTGCTGTGTGTCCCACTTATTGAGGACGAATATGATGCCGCGCCCCCGTTCATACGCAAGGCTGCATATCTTTTTGTCCTGCTCGGCAAGGCCTTCTTCCGCATCAATCAGAAGGAATACAATATCCGTGCGGTCAAGCGTTTTAATTGCGCGGTTCACCGAATAATATTCGACATCTTCATTGACTTTCGCTTTGCGGCGGATACCGGCGGTGTCGAGTACGGTGAACTTTTGCTTCCGGTATTCAAACGCGCCTTCTACCGTGTCGCGCGTCGTTCCGGCGTAATCGCTGACAATCGAAGCGTTTGAGTGCGTCAGGCGGTTTGAAAGCGTCGATTTGCCGGTGTTCGGCTTTCCAAGAATGGCGATGCGGATAGGGGGAGAGCTGTCAATCTCCTTGACGGCGGAAAAATCGAGCCGCGAAACAATCCGTTCCGCCAGCTCGCTAATGTTGTCGCCGTGCGAGGCGGAAATGAACAACAGCTCGTTGAACCCGAACTTGGCGCATTCCCATGCATCGCTTTCGTTTCTGCCGCCTTCGGTTTTGTTGACCGCTGCGATGAGCTTTTTCCAATGCGGCCGCAGCTTGAGGATGAGTTCTTCGTCTTCGCCGGTAATTTGCCCCGCTTCAAGCAGCAGCACAATCAAATCGGCTTTTTGCAGGGCTTCCAGCGAACGCTCAACGACCAGCTCGTCAAGCTCCGCTTCTTTTGTGCCCGCATCCCGTTGCAGCTTGTAGCCGCCGGTGTCCATAAAATGTACGGGGCGCCCGTTCAGCAGCGCGTTGCCTTCAACCGGATCGCGGGTAACGCCGGGCGTTGGATTGACAATCGCCATTCGCCGATTCATAAACCGGTTGAACAGCGTTGACTTGCCGACATTCGGACGGCCGACAATCGCAACCGTTGGGAGGCCTTCGTATTTTTTTTCCGTTATGCCGACTTTCTGTCCGTCCGCCGGAGCCGCTGTATCTTCGGAAATATCGGATTCAATGCGTTGCGTCATGGGTAAACCGCCGTTTTTCAAAACATATTGAGTTCTGCGGATGAAATCGCCTGCAATTCGGCAATCGTAAATTGCGACAGCAGCTTTTTCGTTCCGGAGATGAGCTTGGGACTCATACTGAGTGCGCGAACACCCATGCCGCCTAAAATCAAAATACTTTCCCGGCGGCCGGCCATCTCGCCGCACACGGACAGCGGGATTTTGTTTTGCGCCGCGCTGCGGATGGTCATGTTGATGAGGCGCAGTACGGAGAGGTTGTACTCATCGTAGAGCGCGGAGACATTAAGGTTTTCCCGATCGACGCCGAGCGCGTATTGCACGAGGTCGTTGGTGCCGATGGAAAAAAACGCGCTCAACTTTGCGAGGCAGTCGGAGGCGATGGCGGCCGCCGCTGTTTCAACCATAATGCCGACGGGAACATCCGCATCAAACGGAATGTTTTGCGTCCGGAGTTCGCTTTTGACTTCTTCGATCAGCGTAAGGCTCTGTTCGACTTGTTCCGCCGTTGTGATGAGCGGCAGCATGATTTTGAGCGTGCCGTAAACGCTTGCGCGGTACAGGGCGCGCAGTTGTGTTTTAAAAAGCGCGGGATACGAAAGGCTTAGCCGGATTGCCCGCAGGCCCATCAGCGGATTTTTTTCATCCGGCATAGGAATTTCCGCGCTGTCGATGACTTTGTCGCCGCCGGCATCCAGCGTACGGATGGTAACAGGTTTGCCTTTCATCGCAAGTAAAACCCGTTTGTACGCTTCAAATTGCGCGTCCTCCGCAAATGCGCCGTCGTGTGCGTTTGCGTTTTCCGCAAGGCTCATATACAAAAACTCCGTCCTGAAAAGCCCGATGCCGTCAGCGCCTTCCGCATAAGCCAATTCCGCTTCTTCCGGCGTACCGATATTTGCGTAGAGCGTGAATTCCGTTCCGTCCTTTGTGCGCGCAGGCTTTTCGAGGTAGGTTTTCAAGTGCGCTCGTTCCTGCCGCTCTTGTTCAAGGCGCGCCGCGTAGCGCTCAGCCGTTTGTTGGTCGGGGGAGGCAATAACTTTTGCCGCCTGCGCATCAACGATAACCGGCGCCCCATTTTGAATTTTTGCGCGGACATCTGCGGCGCGTATACCGACAATTGCGGGAATGCCGTAATTCCGCGCAAGAATGACGACGTGGCTCGACCGTCCGCCTTCTTCAAGAGCCAAACCCGCTATATTTTTTTCCGAAAGAACGATGGTGTCGGTCGGGCTGAGCGTTTTCGCAAAAATCACGCTGCCGGAGGGAACGCTGTGAATGTCGAACGAAACGATGCCGAGCATTTGGTCGAGTACTTTATCAAACACATCCGTAATGTCTTGAGCGCGTTCGGCAAGATATTCGTTTCCTGCTGCACGGAGCCGCGCCGCATACTCTATCGCCTTTGTCTGTATGGTGAGTTCGATGCTGTCTGCGGATTCTTCAAACGAGCGTTGCACTTCTTTCAGAAAAACCGCATCTTCAAGCATCAGAAAGTAGGTTTCAAAAATCTCCCGCTGAATGGCATTTGATTGCGCATCCTTCGGCAGCGCGGCAAGATCGGCCGCTATGCTTTCCGCAACTGCCTGCTTTGCCGCCATAAAGCGCAGCCAGCCGGCAGCTGCATCTTCCGCACCCTTCTTTTGCGGAATTACCCGGTTTACCTGTTCGGGAATAAAAAACGCTGTACCGATTCCCGTTCCGTCAGCGACGGCAATTCCAACAAAAGTATCCATAATTGCGGCATTATATAGAAGAACTTTTGCTGCTGTCAATGAATGGGCAAATTTGCCCCGCTTCCCCATACCGCGTGTCCGCGGTCGACAGCCTGCAATTCGGTCTGGGCAGGGACGGCAGTGCAAGCAGAAGCGCGGTCATGGGCGGCATCTATGAATGACAGGATTGCCGGATAGGGCGGTTGATGGCGAGCCGGCGACACGTTGAATGCCAGCAAAGAGCGGCGCGATGTCATCATTTGCGGGGCCGCACTGTCCGTTTGGGCGGAAGATTGACTGGATAAGACGACGAACGGCGAGATGCGCCGGAAGGTGGCAGCGTGACTGACGGTGCCACATGCAAGTAGGCGGCGCGGTAGATTTTCCGTATTCCGTGCGTCCTCGTGGAATGTGCGGCGGCTGTGAAGAAAATGGCGGCGGGCATGATTTTACGTCAGGCGGCTTGTACGATATGTCATCGATGAGCAATGTACTGTCATCATTTGCGGGATAGCCCTGTCCATGCGGGCGGACGATTGACGGGATGGCGCGATAGGCGGCGAGATACGCCGGTGTCTTGTGCGAGGCTCTGCTGGAAGGGCTGCGCGGCTGGCGGTGCCAAATGCAAGTAGGCGACGCGGTAGATTTTCCGTATTCCGTGCGTCCTCGTGGAATGTGCGGCGGCTGTGAAGAAAATGGCGGCGGGCATGATTTTACGTCAGGCGGCTTGTACGATATGTCATCGATGAGCAATGTACTGTCATCATTTGCGGGGCCGCACTGTCCGTGCGGGCGGAAGATTGACGGGATGGCACGATAGGCGGCGAGATACGCCGGAAGGTGGCAGCATGACTGACGGCATCGAATGCACGTGGGGAGTGTAAAGTTTTTTTTTCGTAGAAAGGCTCCGCCCCTGCACGGAAATGAATTTTGAAAAAAAATTATTTCCGTGCGCCTCTTGTCCCTCATGTGAAAATGCGCTATAGTACGGTCAATGAAATAACGATCCCGTCGGGATACGCTTCATAAGCCAGAGCGGATCAATCAATCAATCAATCAATCAATCAATTGGTATTGACTGGTAGTTGATTACTCAACTGATGTGTGCCGCTCAATAAAACTATCCGCAATAAAAGTTGCGGAATTAAGGAAGGTCGATCATGAAAAAAATCGCAACCGTATTACTTGCAGGAGCAGCGGCATTGATGCTTGCTTCTTGCACAACCGTAAGCCCTGTCGCTGGCGCAACCGGCAAAGTCGGCGCAAAAACCGGCGAAGCAAAACAGGCGTTCTTTGGAGGCTTGCCGCTTAAAGGTGAAGGCGGTGTCTATCAGGCTGCCAAAAATGGCGGTATTACGAATGTTGGAACGGTAGATGTCCGGGTTGACTATCCGGCAAGCCCCCTCATTCCATACATGGTTGTAACAACGGTTGTTTCCGGCGAGTAAGACGCGCGGTTAGGATGAATAGCAACGCCCGAATATTTTTATTCGGGCATTTGTGTTTGTATATCCAATTCCAAATATGAGGTTTATTGATGAGCGCTTTATTGAAAAAAATCGTATTTGTGTTTGTATCACTGCTTGTATTTGTTTCCTGCGCGACGCTGAGCCGCTCATCAGACAGCAGCAAAGTGATGACGGTCTTTATGGAAGACGGGACTTTAAAGCACTACATCAGGCCGTCCGCGATGCCTGCCGCAGCCCCGCAGGAAAAATCTTCCGTTGCGATTGATTTTACGTACCGTATGAAAAACCGCGATTACGTTTCGCCTGCCTACACGAACTTTACGCTTTACTCGAAAAACGATGCGTTTGTTGAACGGGCGCGTTTTGTCTTGTCTTTCGGAGTAAGCGCAGAACTCACTGACATTAAAACGCTTGATAAAAATGCCAAACGCGGTTTTGTCCGCACGGCGACACTCCTTTCTCAAGATGCTGTGGAAAACGTGCTTTCTGCTCTACGTGATAACAGTGCGCTTTTGGAAATTACGCTTGATGACGGAACGACGCAAATGTTCCGCCCGTCAAAAGATTTAATCAACAAAATTGCCGAAGCGTTAGGAAAATAATAAATCTGTTTGGCAGCGAAATCCTGAATAGACCTATAGTAGAAATCACGCGTTTTGTTCAAGCCAACTCTGCAAGCGGCGACGTAAAAACAAAAATCCGCTGTCTGATTAATAAGAAAGTCATTCCCGAAAACATGCCCTGTTTGACAACATCGAACAGGTTTACGAGTTCTAAATCGCACAAATAGCACAATAGAAGCGCATCCTTATGCCTACTTAAAAGAAATTGCAGAATATTTCGGCAGTCATCAATCTTCCGTGCTGAAACGACTGAGAAAACTCAGGTTTCGCGAAAAACGAGCTCATTCTGCAAAGAGTAAGCTCCCAAACAAGTAGAGGCATATTTGGAAAAAATCAAAGAGTTTTCCAATGAAAAACTCGTCTATCATAGATGGAACAGGAATTTAGACGCAGGTGTACCGCCAATATGCGCGTAGTAAACGCAGAAAGCGCGTCAATATTCGCATCAGCGGCAAGCGTCATGCTCGAATTGGGCTGGTTGCGGTACAATGTGCAGGAGTTTTGTTTGCTCCGCGCATCTACAGCGGAAGGATGAAGGCGTTGGTGTTCGAAAAGTGGTTTGAAAACAAACTCCTGCGCTGTTTACCGAAAGGGCATGTCATCATCATGGACAATGCTGCTTTTCACAAGAAAGAGGCCTTGTATCAAATTGCAAAAAATACTCGCAGACCTTGATTTTTCTACCGCCGTATTTGCCGGAATACACCTCCATAAAACACACGTGGAGCGCTTTTGTGCGGAATATTGAATATCAGGAAGGCGGCCGCAAGCTCATGAAGTTGATTACAGGCGGGGACGGCACAGGCGAAATTCGACTTTACAAATGTTTACGCAAAGACCTTGAGCTTATTGAACACGCGCGGATCGGAAAGGCCCTGTGCGAATTCGGGCAGCCGGACGATTCGGGAGCGTAAATGCAGCGGACTGAGCGGCGTGCAGCTTACTCCCGCTTGCCGGAACGGTTGCTTTACGGGTATTCGGCACGCAGGCATTCGATAAATAAAATTTGATTCGCTGCTTTTCCATGTTTATTTTAGAGGCATGGACTACGAACACTTTACACTCAAATTGCAAGATGCGCTGCAAAATGCGAGTGCGCTTGCACAAAAAAACGATCACAGTGAAATAGGACTTGAGCATTTGCTGCTGGCGTTGCTGGCTCAGGAAGACGGGATTGTTCCGCCGGTGATCGAGCGGATTGGGGGCAATGTCGCATCGCTGGCGAAACAGCTTGAAGAACGGCTGAAAGAATATCCGAAAGTAACGGGAAACACGCAGATGCGCCTTTCCAATGAAGCGCAGAAGGTTCTTGCAAAAGCGGAAACGCACATGGCGGCGCTCAAAGACCAGTATCTTTCGACCGAACACGTTTTGCTCGCCATGACGGAAAGCGGCGGACGGACGGAAGAACTGCTGCAATCAAACGGGATAACCAATAAAACGGTGTTGGAAGCGCTTAAATCCGTGCGGGGCAACGTGCAAATCGATTCGCAGGATCCTGAAAGCTCCATGCGCTCGCTCGAAAAATACACGCGGGATCTTACCGCCGCTGCCCGCCAAGATAAAATTGATCCTGTTATTGGGCGCGATGAAGAAATCCGCCGCGTTATGCAGGTGCTTTGCCGCCGCACAAAGAATAATCCTGTGCTCATCGGTGAACCGGGCGTTGGGAAAACTGCCGTTGTTGAAGGTCTTGCCCGCCGCATCGCCTCTGGCGACGTGCCGGAAAGCCTGAAAAATAAGCGGCTGCTTTCGCTTGATTTGGGCGCTTTGGTTGCCGGCGCAAAATTCCGCGGCGAATTCGAGGAGCGGCTCAAGGCGGTTGTCAGTGAAGTCGAAAAGTCCGAAGGCCGGATTATCCTGTTCATCGACGAGCTGCACACGATTGTACGCGCAGGCGCAACCGAAGGCGGCGCGATGGATGCCTCGAATCTGTTAAAGCCGGCTCTTGCGCGCGGTTCGCTGCGCGCCATCGGAGCTACAACGCTCGATGAATACCGCAAGTACATTGAAAAGGATCCGGCGCTTGAACGGCGTTTTCAGCAAGTGTATTGCGATGAACCGTCTGTTGGCGATACGATTGCCATTCTGCGCGGCCTTCGCGAAAAATACGAGATTCACCACGGCGTACACATCAATGATGAGGCGTTGGTGGCCGCAGCAACGCTCAGCAGCCGCTATATCACGAACCGCTTTATGCCGGACAAGGCGATTGACCTTGTAGACGAGGCTGCCAGTCGGCTCAAAATGGAAATTGAAAGTCAGCCGACCGAGCTGGATCAGCTTGAGCGGAAACTTTTGCAGCTTTCGATTGAACGGCAGTCGCTGTCGAAAGAAGACGATGCGGCTTCGAAAGATCGGCTTGCAAAACTCGAAAAGGAACTTGCCGAAATTTCGTCTAAACGGGACGCGATGAAGCTGCAATGGCAAAATGAAAAGTCTGAGATTGACCGGAGCCGCAAAGTCAAAGAGGAGCTGGAGCAGGCGCGCTTTGAGATGGAAAAATTCACGCGGGAAGGTAATCTTGCAAAGGCGGCGGAATTAAAATACGACAAAATCCCGACGCTTGAAAAACAGCTTGCGGCTGCGGCGAACGAAAATCAGCCGGAATCCGGCTCAAGCCGCGCATCACTCCTTCGGCAAGAGGTTACGGAAGAAGATGTTGCGCGTGTTGTCAGCACGTGGACGGGCATTCCGGTGGCAAAAATGCTTGCGGGAGAAAAGCAAAAGTACCTTGAGCTTGAATCCGTGCTGCATCGGCGGGTTATTGGGCAGGAAGAGGCGGTGCAAGTGGTCTCCGACGCAATTCGGCGGAACCGTTCCGGTTTAAGCGATCCGAACAGACCGGTCGGCAGCTTCCTGTTTATTGGGCCGACGGGCGTTGGAAAAACCGAACTTGCGAAAACGCTCGCCGATTTTCTGTTTAATGACGAAAAAGCCCTGACGCGCATCGATATGTCCGAATATATGGAGAAATTCAGTGTAACGCGCCTGATTGGAGCGCCGCCCGGCTACGTGGGCTATGACGAAGGCGGGCAGCTGACGGAAGCGGTGCGAAGGCGGCCGTACAGCGTTATTTTGTTCGACGAAATTGAAAAGGCGCATACGGATGTGTTCAATGTCCTCTTGCAAGTCCTTGATGACGGCAGACTTACCGACGGGCAGGGGCGCACGGTCGATTTTAAGAACGCAATCATCATCATGACGAGCAATATTGGCAGCGCGGAGATTCTCGAAGCGGACACTGACGAAAAGATGGATGCCGCGCGGGAACGGGTTAATGCGCTGCTAAAGGCGACGTTCCGTCCTGAATTCTTAAATCGAATTGACGAAACGGTATTGTTCCGCCATCTTGACCGGAGCTGCATCGAAGGAATTGTGAGAATTCAGTTGGAGCGCGTTGCATCGCGGCTTACCGACCGGAGGATAAAACTGCGCGTTGACGATGGTGCGGTGCATTTTATTGCGGAAAAGGGATACGATCCGGCGTTCGGGGCGCGGCCGATTAAGCGCGCGGTGCAAGCCTTTATTGAAAATCCGCTTTCAAAAGAGCTGTTGCAAGGCAAATATGCCGACGGCTCCGAAATACAAGTGCGCGTTGCTTCCGATGGCGGCAGTCTTGCCTTCGATTGATAAAATAAACCTGTTCGATGTCCTTGTTTCCGAGCAGGTTTTAGCTCTTTTAGCCGAATCTCCGACTTGGAGAATTTTGAGCGGTGGCGGACGGCGGTAGGCGCCACGTTCTGTTTTAGTGGTCGTGCCGTCCGTGATGCCTTTTGCCTAACGGCAAAACGCTGCGATGGCCGGTATGCTGGCGTGATTGGGCGGACAGAAGGTCGCAGACGGCGGTAGGAGCCTTGTTGAACATTTAGTGGACGTACCGTCCGCGACGCCTTTTGCCTACGGCAAAACGCTACGATAGTCGGTATGCTGGCGCGGTTGGGCGGACAGAAGGCCGCAGACGGCGGAAGATGCCGCGTTCTGTTTTAGTGGTCGTGCCGTCCGCGACTAGTTTGCCTGTAGGCAAGCTGGTTGATGGTAGTGCCTTGCGGATGGCGGTAGGCGCCGCGTTCAACATTTAGGGGACGTACCAGCCGCGTAGCCTTTTGCCTGCGGCAAAACGCTGCGATGGCCGGTATGCTGGCGTGATTGGGCGGACAGAAGGTCGCAGACGGCGGTAGGAGCCTTGTTGAACATTTAGTGGACGTACCGTCCGCGACGCCTTTTGCCTACGGCAAAACGCTACGATAGTCGGTATGCTGGCGCGGTTGGGCGGACAGAAGGCCGCAGACGGCGGAAGATGCCGCGTTCTGTTTTAGTGGTCGTGCCGTCCGCGACGCTTTTGCCTAACGGCAAAAAGCTTTGGCGGTCGGGATGTTGGGAGCGCGTTAGTCTGCTATTCCAATTTGAAATTTTTTACTTCGGAAGCAAGCGTTTCGATGCTTTCTTTATTTTTCTGCGAGCTTTCGTTTACTTCCTGCATCGCATTATTTATTTGAGCTGCGCCGATTGACATTTCATTCATGCTTTCGGTGATGACGCTCGTTAAATCTCCGAGTTTTTGCATTTCTCCGGCAACTTGCTTGCTTCCCTGCAGCATCTTTGCCGACCCGTCGTTTACTTCCATCGTAACCGTGCTGATTGTACGGATTGCCGCAAGCACTTCCTTACTGCCGTTTTCCTGTTCAACCATCGCGGACATCAAACGTGCGCTCATGTCTTTGACATCTTCGGCAAGTTTGTAAATGCTTTCAAAATCTTTGTCTGCGGCGGCGGACGATTTGGACAGCGTGTCAATTTCTCCGCTCAAATTTTTGAGCGTTGCGGTGATGCGTTTGCCCTGTACGGAAGATTCTTCGGCAAGTTTCCGGATTTCATCGGCAACGACGGCAAAGCCTTTTCCCGCTTCTCCTGCGTGCGCTGCTTCGATTGCCGCATTCATCGCTAGCAGGTTCGTCTGGCTTGCGATGTTTTCGATAACGCTGCTTGCTTCAAGCAAACTGCCGGATTCCTCTTCAACCTGAAGCGTAATGCGGGCGGAATCATTAACGGTTTTCCGGCCGTTTTCTGTGGCGGACGCAAGGCTTTTAATTGCATCGTTTGTTTTTTCGATTGTCTGCGTGATTGAAGCGATGTTTGCAACCATTTCTTCAACCGCCGCCGATGATTCGGTAACGCTTGCCGATTGATTTTCTATGCTGCTGTTAAGCTGGCGAATTGTCGTCATGATTTCGCCGATTGTTGCAGCCGTCTGGGTAACGCTCGCGCTTTGCGAGATTGCTTGCTGCTTTACGCCGTCGATGTTCGAACTGATTTCATTTATTGCGCTGGCCGTATTGGACATATTGCTTGCAAGGTCTGTTCCGATACTTTCCATAATGCCGACGTTTTGGTTGACAGAGCGCATTGAATGGGCGATTTTTTCAATTGTTTGATTAAAGTATTCTGACATAAGTCCGATTTCGTCCTGCGTTTCAACGGCAAGACGGACCGTCAAATCGCCTTCGCCCTGCGCAATGTTTTTGAGCGCATCGACCGCCACGCGGAGCGGCTTTGCGATTTTATCCGCTACAAAGTATACCAGTACAAGCACAATCGCCATAATGATGCTGCCCATAACGAACATCGAAACGCGCAGGCGGTTTACCGCTCCCATGAATTCATCAACCGGCGCCTTGATAATCACCGTCCAGCCGGTACTCTTCATTGTTGCAAATGAGGCGATGTACCGATCGCCGTTGTAGTCGTATTCTAAAACTTCCGCCGCCTCATGCGACAAAGCGTATTGAATAAAATGCGCCGATGATTCGAGTTCTTTATTGCGCTTGGCTTCTTCAATCGGGTTGTATTGCTTTTTAACAAATGATTCATCTTTGTGCCCGACGACGGTTCCGGTTAAACCGACGATGTAGCTTTCTCCCGTCGTGCCGATTGTAATGTTTTTTATAATGTCCGATGCGCCGTTTTCCGGAACCATTGCGCTCAAAACGCCGATAACCTGACGATTTTCGTCCAAAATCGGTACGGCAAAGATAATCTGCATCTTGTTAGTTCTGCGTGACAGTATCGGTTCGGAGATAAAACGCTTTCCGGCCGCGGCGCTGCGGAACCATTCCCTGTCGCTGATGTTTACGACTATTCCTTTGGCATCATGTTGATTGCCCTGCAAGTCGCACACGCCGAAATATTCAATTTGAGAGTTAAGCGCCGCCGCCTTTGCAAGCGTTTCTGTTTTTTCTGCATACGTGAGATTCGGATCGCTGAGCGCAGGCGTACGCGCCAATCCTTCAACAAACTGGAAGATGGAATCAGCGCGGCCGTCAACGATTTCCGCAACGTCCTCCGCCTTTTCGATAAAAAACGTTTCGACTTTTTCGATGACCGCCTTGCGCGCCGACAGAACCGCCAGCAGTTCCTGCATGAAGGAACTTGCCAAAGTCAAAACGCCGAAAAAAATAACGAGCTTTTTTGTAATAGAAAATACTTTTTTTGATTTTTCCGCTGAATTGCGGCCATACGTGTTCGCTGTTTCCATGATGTGCTCCAGAAAATGTAGTTTACAGACGCTTGAAATGTTTTTTTATTCACGCATCGTGTGCCCATTTAAAAATATTTTAGGCATTTGAAGCGCCTTGCACCTTTTCAAATGCCTAAAATATATATCGGTAAAAAAACTCATTTCAATAGAGCGCGAAAAGGTTTTGCCGCCAATTGGACGGCAGCCGCAGTTTTTACGAGGAGGCGGTTGTTCGGGCGTTTTCTTGTTTCCGGAGCAGTAAAAAAAATGCTTACAAATGAGATTTTATGGAGTATTATTATTCGTGCCCTTAAATTATGCGGCAGTTTGCCGAATAAGGCGTAAGATAATAAGTTGATTTTATTAGGAATGTGTTTATGCAAATTAGAAGTATTTCGAACATTTTTATTTCATTCATGCTGGTGCTCGCATCTGTCTTTATTCTTGCAGTCAGTATCATTCCGAGCCGGAAGCGTATGGCGGATTTTGTATACAGCTTGATGCCGCGCATTATAAAACTTTCGAATGTAGAGTTTGAAAAGGCATTGATACGCGGCGTAACCGTTGCGGAAGAATGGGCTTCCGGCCCCGCGCTGCACCGCTGGCTTTCTGAAGAAACGGAAAATGAAAATATCCGAAAACTGGCGTTGCAAAAGATGGAAAAAGTTGCCGAGCGGGATTTTTCCGCTGTCGGAATTGTACACGCAGGCAAAAATGAGTATTACATCAAAAGAGCCGGCTCTCCGATGCAGATACAGCGTATGTCAAGGGATAATCCGCCGGATGTATGCCTGTTTGAGCGGCTGCAAAATAAAGATGCAATCTCCTACAATATCGGCATTGACAATAATACTGGACTGCCGTCGCTGTGGCTTGATACGTTGGTGATAGAAAATAATGAAACGGTCGGCTTTGTTACGGTCGGCATCGATTATTCTAAAATGATCGCGCTGCTCAAAGAAAACCTCCCCAGCAAAAACAGTATGATCCTGCTGGCGGATGAATCGGATACCGTTGTTTTAGCCTCCGATGAACGGGCTGTCGGACAGCCGTTGTCGGCGTTCGTGAAGACTTCTGCGGCTCTTGCGTGTTCCATCAATTCAATCCATTGTTGGAAAACGGCAGATAAAGGACGTATGCTGTATGCGGAAAAGCACATGGATGATTATCCGTTCCGTATGGTTCTGCTGACGCCGGAAACTGATTTTATTCCAACTTTCTTTACGCTCCTGAAAAAGCCGCTGCTGTTCGCGCTCATATTTTTGGCGTGTATCATGGCGAGCAACGTGTTTCTGGTAAATAAGCTGTTCAACCGGATGAACCGGCTGTTCACCGGATTTGAGGTTTTTGGAACGGGAGATTTTACAAAACCGATTGCAGAAACAAACGACGAGGCGGGCATTATTGCAAAGCCGTTCAATGTTGCAGTTGCGCAAATCCGCGGCGCATTCGTACTCGTCAAAGAAAAGATGACGAACATAAAGCAGACGGAGCGGGCGCTTGTTAATGAAATGGAGCAGAGCGGCAATGCAGTGGGGCACATGGTTTCTAATATAGAAGATATTAAGACGCAGATAATTCACCAGTCGTCCGGTATTCTTGAAACGCAGAAGGCGCTCAACATGATTTTACAGGGAATTACCGATCTCAACATCCAGATTGAAAATCAAACGTCGGAAGTGTCGGAATCGTCCGCCGCCGTCGAACAAATGTTTGCAAATATCAATTCGGTAAATGGGATTTTGGAAAAGAATGTTGTATCCGTTACGAATCTTGAATCCGAAGCGCAAACGGGCGTTGCGAACGTCCAGATTGCCGCCGATGCAGTGCATACCATTCACGAGGATTCGGAAGGCCTCTTGGAAGCGAGTACTGTAATTCAGAATATTGCAAGTCAAACGAACTTACTTGCGATGAATGCGGCGATTGAAGCAGCCCATGCGGGAGAAGCGGGCAAAGGATTTGCCGTTGTTGCAGACGAAATTCGGAAACTTGCCGAAGAGTCGAACACTCAAGGTAAGACGATTACAAATGTCCTTAACGTATTCAAGCAAAAGCTCGACCATCTTGCCGAAACTGCCTCTATGCTGCAAAGCCAGTTCAATACGATTGCGGGGTTGACGCTGACGGTCAAAGAGCAGGAAACGGTTATTATGAACGCCATGAAGGAACAGATTATTGGCAGCCGCCAAATACTTGAAACCGCCCAGCATTTGAACAGCATTACCATTCAAGTAAAAGAGGGGTCGTCTACCATTATGCACAACAGCAAAGCCTCCTCTGAGGAAATGAACGCCCTTGCCGCCGCAGCCGAAGGAATCCAGAATGCTGTCAGCGCAATCATTTCCGGCACTGAGCAAATCAAGCAAACCATTGCCGCCGCCAAAGCGACCACCGACCAAAACCGCGAGAGCATTAGTCTGCTTGATAACGAGATAGACAAGTTTAAGGTGTGATAGTAGATACAAGTTCTGCGCTCCGGCGCCTTTTTTGTCTGCCGGACGCAGAGCGGTTGGATTGTATCGAACAGCCTAAACATTGTCGCGCGCCTGCTTCAGGCTTTCCGTGCAGGAAAACTGGTTGAAAATCACGCCGCCCCGCGGAAGAAAGAAAGCATCGAAGCGCAGGCAGCATTGCCGTTAGGTTTTTCCGATAAAGCAGTTCCGCAGAAAACGCCCGGCAGTTGCCGTAAAGATGGGGGCACTGGACAGGCCGCTGTTCGCTTTGCACTATTGAACAAGGTTTAACAACATTGCGGAGCCTTGCCGCAGAGAAAAATCACGCCGCGAAATGACCAATTAATTGAAAACTTGACATAAGAAATCGAAAAGTTTAAAGTCTCGCACGAAGGTGCCTTTTTTGATAAAAGATGTCTTCCACATCTTGAGAGTCCATTCTATATTCAAAATAGCCGTTGAGGGGGGCTGTCTTAGAAAGCCGCCTTTATTCATGGGGCTATACACACAAGCGATGTTTTTTCGGTATACGCGCAGGTATGCCGAAATGTATCCTGACCGCGCTGTTTTTATTTAAGAATATTTTTTAAAAAGCGAAAGGAGGAATCGAACATGAAACTTTCACGGAAAATACACAGCTTGTCGTTTAAGATGTCAGCTATCGTAATCGGACTATTTATACTGATTATAAGTATGCTCGGTACTATTACTTTTAGAGCGTTTTCAAAATTAATCATCCATAATATAAAGATAGGCTTGTCGGGAAGGATTGAAAAAGAAGCGCATACGATTTATGGAAATATATTTTCCAAATTTGAAGCGGCCGCAGTTCATTATACGATGTTGCTTACAGGTATCGGGTTTGACCATCCGGAAGAACTCTCCGCTATCAGCGCCATTACCATGGCTTCCGACGCTTCTATTGTAGGCGGCGGCTATTGGCTTGAACCGTATGTTGTGCCGGACGCAAAATTGTACGGCCCGTACTGGTTTGATGATGGCGGAACTGTCAAGCTGACATGGGAATACAATAATGAGCAGAATGATTACAAGCAATTTGACTGGTATAAGAACGACGGAATTGCCCGCAATAAAAAATATGTTTGGAGCGAACTGTATAATGATGCCGTAACCGGCGTTCCCATGATTACCATAACTTCCGCGTTATTGGATGCGCGGAACAAAAAGAAGCTCGGCGTAGTAACAATCGATCTTGGTCTTGAACCTTTAAGCGCGTATTTTGCTACGATCGCCTTTCCCGACATCAGCGAATACTCATTGTCGCTTATAAATGAAAATGGTATTTGTTTGAATAATAAGGATAAAAACATAATTGGACAGCAGCTCTTCAATCTTACTGCGGAAACAATCAACAATGGGATGCTTGAAGATGATGAAAAAATTATTATCACTGCGCCTGTTGCCGAAACCGGTATGTATCTCTGCCTTGCAGTTGATAAACGGGTTATCTTCGAAACATTTAATCATGTGCTGTTTATTAATATCATGCTTGCGGTCTTTTCTATCGGTGTTTTAATTCTCATTGTTACGGTATTTATACAGGTAATACTCATTAAGCCGCTGAATAAAACCGTTGCGGGCTTACAAAATATCGCGCAAGGAGAAGGCGATCTTACGGCACGATTGCCGGTTAAGGGGAACGATGAAATAACGGATCTATCCAACTATTTCAACGAAACAATCAAGAAAATTGGTGCGTCTATCAAGCAAGTCGGCGTTGCCAGCACTATGATGGGAGAGCTTGGCAATGAGCTTGCAGCCAACATGACGGAGACGGCCAGCGCAGTGCACCAAATTAGCGCGAATATTGCAGGGGTAAAGCAACAAGCCATGACTCAAGCGGCAAGCGTTTCCGAAACTGCCGCTGCCATCGAAGAAATTGTCCGCACGATTAATCAGCTAGACAACAGCATCGAAACGCAGGCGGCAAGCGTTGCCCAGTCATCTTCTTCCGTAGATCAGATGGTCGCCAATATTGCATCCGTTACGCAGTCGCTGGAAAAAAGCGACAATATGGTGAAAATGCTCGCAACTGCTACCTCCGAAGGTAAAACGACGCTCCAAAACTCAAATACCGTTACTCAGAAAATTGCCGAAGCCTCCGGCGGCCTCATCGAAGCATCGAGCATCATTCAGAATATTGCAAGCCAGACCAACCTGCTCGCTATGAACGCCGCTATTGAAGCTGCTCACGCAGGAGAAGCCGGAAAAGGCTTTGCGGTTGTGGCCGATGAGATTCGGAAGCTGGCGGAAGAATCTTCCGCGCAGGGCAAGGCTATTACCGACACGCTGAAAAAGCTCAGCGACGAAATCGCCGGTCTGTCCGCAAGCTCTAAAACTGTCGAAGAAAAGTTCAACGCCATTTTCCAACTTGCCGAAAATGTGCGCGGCATGAGCGCAGAGCTGACAATGGCGATGAAAGAACAGGAAAACGGCAGCCGCGAAGTGTTGGCAGCAATCAAAACCATCAGCGCCGTTACTGCCGAAGTCAAAGATGGTTCCGGTCAAATGCTGAAAGGCGGAAAGGGCGCTGCTGTAGAGATGCAGAAGCTCGACGAACTTACCCGCGTAATCAGCAACAGCATGAGCGAAATGAGCGCGGGCGTTACGCAGATCAACAACGCGGTACAGGAAGTCAATGAGCTGGCGCGGAAGAATAAAGAGAGCATCGAAGGATTGGTTGGAGAAGTACGGCAGTTTAAAGTCTGAGGCGGCCTAAGAGAATTTTTCCGTAAAGATGATAGGGTATTGTCCAGCCTGCTGCCAGTTTAGTTTTAAGCGCGTTTTCCCAAGCCAAACGCGCTCGGGGCGGAATGTCCGGCGGAAACAGGCTGGTAGAGAATGCTGCAACTGCTGGTAACCAACCGGTTTGCGGGCGGCAATTATGCGCGGTGCGGAGGAGTGAATGATGAATATACGGATGTTTGGCGCAGCTCTTGGTATGCTGGCCGTTTTTATATCCGGTATCGGAGCGCAGACTCAATTCAATTCGGAAGCAAACCGCAGGGATGCGGACAATGCGCCGCTCATTACGGATGGCGCGGCGAAGACCTTTTCGTTCAAATTCAAAAAGGGCGCGCAAAGCCGCATCCTTTCCAGCGTCTACGAAGATGTGTTCTTCAATGGCAACTTCCATCATCACGCAGACATTCTCAACCGCATCACAGCAACGGTAACGGATGTCGATGCAGCGGGGACAAGTACCGAGCAGGTGCATTTTATGACTTCCGAGAATTCTACTGTTACGCGCGGTGCGGGGAATTTCACATGGGGAGAGGAATATCGGAGCGTGTTTTCCCGCACGGCGGACGGCAAATATAAAATCGGCGATAATTACTTTATGCCGACCGTGCGGAATGTTCCGGTTTTTCCTGCTGAACCGCTGCGAGCGGGCGCAAAGTGGACTGCGGAAGGCTCCGAAGCGCATGATTTGCGGCGAACGTTCGGGATTCCCCATCCGTATAAAGTTCCGTTTGTCGCTTCGTACGAGTACAAGGGAGATGCGCGGCAGGCGGACGGAACGGTATTGAGCCTCATTGAAGTTCAGTACAATTTGTATTTTGAAAGTCCGGCGGCTGCTTCCGGTGCGGACAAGCGTCATCTTCCTGCGGTAACAGCGGGGCAATCCAATCAGAAGATTTGGTGGGACAACGAGCGCGGGGCTATTGACCATTACAGCGAATCTTTTCGGATATTCATGCAGACGTTTGGCGGGGAGACGGTTACGTTTCAGGGAACGGCGCGCGCGGAAGTAACGGAATACACGCGCAGCGCGACAAAAGAGAATCTTTCTAAAATTACCGAGCGGGTAAATGAGCTGGGCTTAAAGGATGTGCAGGTTGCGGAAAGCAAAAAAGGGCTGACCATAATCATGGAGGACATCCAGTTTGAGGCGGATTCCGCCGACTTGTCCGCCGGTGAAAAGAAAAAACTGGACGGTATTGCCGATATTCTTAAAAATTTCAGCAATGACATCCTCGTTACCGGCCATTGCGCTGATCGGGGGACAGTTGCCTCTCAGCAGCAGCTGTCCGAAGAACGGGCGGCGTCGGTTGCAGATTACCTGAGCGGCTTAGGCGTTCGGAAGTCCGATTGCATATTCACCGCTGGAAAAGGAGCCTCCGAACCAGCCGCGTCCAATGCCACCGAATCCGGCAGAAAGCGCAACCGCCGCGTCGAAATCACGCTGATGGATGAATAATTTTCTGCGAGGCGCGGTGTGCCGCAATCACGCGAGGGGCTGCCGCGATGACATTGCGATCGGTCGGCTGGTTGACGAGCGGCACGATTGCAGTGTACCGGAGGGCGAGGCTGATTTGCTGTTAATGATGCGCCTTGCACCTCTCACGACCTTGCCGTGTGTGCTGTTTGGCTTTTGTCTGGCGATGCAGCATTCCGTGCTTGCGGAAGAGCCTCTGCGTTGCCGCAGGTCGGGACGGAGGAATATCCGGCGGTTTCGGCCGCGATGACATTGCGATCGGTCGGCTGGTTGACGAGCGGCACGATTGCAGTGTACCGGAGGGCGAGGCTGATTTGCTGTTAATGATGCGCCTTGCACCTCTCACGACCTTGCCGTGTGTGCTGTTTGGCTTTTGTCTGGCGATGCAGCATTCCGTGCTTGCGGAAGAGCCTCTGCGTTGCCGCAGGTCGGGACGGAGGAATATCCGGCGGTTGCTGCCGCGATGATATTGCGATCGGTCGGCGGACTGTCTGCCTGCCCGATTGCAGTCTACCGGACGGCGCAGTATGCAAGCGGCTAAAATATACGGGCATTCAGTCTGCCGTTCGGCTCCATTGATAGGCGAGCCGTGCGCTTGTTTTGTTCCCCTGCACATTATTTTTCTCGATTGTGATGATGCCGCAAAAGCGGAAGCCGTGTTTGCTTATGAGATGCTGCATGATTTTGTTGTCGCGGTGCGTGTCGATGCGGAGATTGTCGTGGCGCGTCTTTGCGTAAGCCGCCGCGGCGGAAAAAATGCCGCTCGATTCACCGCTGGCGGCGACGCGGTGCAACGCTGCATACGGCTCGTCGTTAAGCCATTCCCCGTTTATTTCCGCATACGTCGGGTCGGCGCCGGCAATCAGCGAAAAAACGCCGTAAACGGTTGCGCCGGATGCGATGGCATAACAATTTTGTTCTACGATGTCATGCAGGATAAGGGTGTCGGAAGGATAGCCGGATTCCCATTGATTCGGATTGCCTGACTGCTGCATAAAGCGGCGCGCGCGGGCAAAAATTTCCTGAATAGCCCGTAAATCGCTCGGCAGCGCAGTTCTAATCTGAGGCGAACGGTTCATATTTTCCTCGTTTGGACGCTGCATCAAAAAGAGCCGAATTGCCGGAACGATGATGCGCGTACTGCGTTATTTTTTATCTGTTCCGAGCGTACGCCATTCATTGAGCTGCCGCTGAATGAGCGCGCGGCTTTCTTCAAGAATTGCAGCGGCCGCTTCTTTTGTTTGCGGGGCGGGGTAGATTTTCACAACCTTGATGCGGTAGCAGCCGTTTTTCAGGCGGCGCATGATGTTGCCGATGTCGCGGATTCGCCAACCGCCGTCGAGTGCGCATACCGCAACCGGCAGATTGAGCGTTTCGGAGAGTTTCCGGAATCCCGCAGAATAAAACCGGCCGACGTTGCCGTCTCGCGAGCGCGTACCTTCCGGAAAAAGCACGGGAATTTGATTCCGCTCGCGGATTCGCTGGCCAAACCGTTCGACAACTTTCATTGCAAGCATCGGACTGCCGCGGCGGGGTATCATGCAATGTTCCTGTGCGCGCAACATTTCTGAAACAAGCGGAATGTGCCGCGCAAGGTTGTCTTTTGCGACAAAGCGCAGTTCCTTGTTGCGCAAAAAATTCATGTAAGCGGGAATGTCGAAAAGGCTTTGATGGTTCGAAATGATGATAAACTGTTCCGGCAGGAGTTTTTTGCTGTCATTGTAGGCAAAAAAATGAAAATTCCGATAGCAAGTGAGAATGGCGAATACGCGCGGAGCGAGTACTTTTACAATGTATTGCGAAATTGTCCGGCTCCAGCGGATGTTGAGCGGATATGCGAGCGTGTTTAAGAAGGAAGGCCATGCAACGCAGGTAAAAAGACAGCACAATGTGATAAAACTTGACAATTTCGACGCCTCCTCTGCCGCTGCATTTTACGGAAACGCCGCATTCCGGCAGTGTCTTGAACGGTGTGCGGTGCGCTGCCGCACGGGATTACTCGCTCAATTTGTTCTCTTCCCATTTGTTTGGCCGCCATATTATAAGTAAAAAAGTGCGCTGTCAATCAAAACCCCTTGACGCAGAGTGTCGGGGTAGCCTCCGCGTGAATAAAATTCCGTATGCGTAAGGAATATAGAATACTGCTTAAAGGTGCGCTTTTTCTTGTGGGGGAACTTGGAGCGGGCGGGGCAGAGTGCAAAAAAGCATCGGTAAAGCGGTATTTATTTTATTTACGAAAACTGCCAGCGGCTAATTCTTCTATAAATGCAAAAAGCAGTTGCCGCATGGGGCAACTGCTTTTGTTTGTTAGCACAGCGTGAGCCGCAAGCGATTTGGCTTTACGGCGCACACTGCAAGTGCGTTTAGTTTGATAAAAAGAGTTTTAGAAATTCCAGTGCAGGCCTACGCGCAATGCACCTGCGCCGTCATACTTATCCAACCCTTTGGTATACTCCCATTTGCCGAGGTTTGCGCCGTTTGAAAGATTCAGCTCAGTCGGACCATCTCCAAATCCTTTATATATATCCATATTCCACATGAATTGTGCATATACTTTCGGTGACTTGATAGCCTGCAGTTTCTTTGCAAAGCCCAAGGCAAAGCCGAATGGGTTCAAAGCATCTTTTTTGTA
The DNA here is from genome assembly GCA_963539665.1 of uncultured Treponema sp. Taxonomy (GTDB): domain Bacteria; phylum Spirochaetota; class Spirochaetia; order Treponematales; family Treponemataceae; genus Treponema_D. The sequence goes on along the minus strand of CAUTOX010000002.1, from coordinate 4,460 downwards.
GTCTTTCCCGCCCTTTGTACTCTTGATGGAACGGATTCCGATACCGCCAGTTACTTCCATGTCGAACGGAAGCGCAACTCTTGCAATCAAGGTGTTACCGAGAAGGTCTTTCTTTGAATTGTCAAGGCCATAGTATACGTCCAAAGCTTCTACGACATCGCTGAGCTTTTCAGATTTGAATGCAAGTCCTGCATACTTAAATGCAAATTTACTATCGGATGCGCTGTATTCGTAATCTGCCGATGCTCCTCTTTTTCTATATGAGGCGAAATTCATAATTCCGTACGCGTATAGAGAGGATTTAAAGCCGAGCAGGTCATTAAATTTATAGGTTGCGGATGGAGTAAATCCGAATTCCGCACCGAATTTATCCAAAAGTGTTGGATCGGTTCCGCCTTTATATCCCGCAGGCAAAGAACTCATAACGTTGCCGACGAATTCATTATCAGACGCACTGGTGCCGTAATGCTTCAATTCTGTCTCCATGCTTGTCTTTAAGCCGAGTGAAAGCGCATCTAGCGGATTGAAGCCGAACTTCAGCGTTACCTGCTGGGTATTTTTTGAGCCAAGCATATTGCGGATACGGTGATCGTTGTCATCATGGTTGTTGCGAACATAGAGCATGGATGCTTCCATACCGCGGAACCGATATTCGGCATTTACGTTAAACTTGTCGTTCTTATAACCAACGGTAATGTTCCCTGCCAGATTTTCGATACCGTCAAATTTACCGGAACGATAGAATACATCTGTTGAATAACCAAAGACATCTGCGATGCTCCAGCCATTTTTAGGGTCACTAACAAGGTCGGCCGTTTTCATATTGTGGATAGCGATAAGTCCCTGCGCCGCGATTGAAACGTCGGCAATTTTGGCTTTTGCACCGATGATGATGTCGTTTTCAACCGGCTTATAGAACTGGTATTCTCTTCCGAACATCGTATTCCACTGCGCGTCGATTTTCCACATATTGGCGTCAAATGTTGCGAATGCATAAGAACCGAAGTTGTTTCCTTTGCGGTCGGCCGATTTATTGAAGTTTACGCCGACTTTCAGCGTGTTATCGCCGATTTTCTGCCATTTTGCGCCGTTTTCAAATAAATTGTAACCGCCGACGTGTTCATATCCGGCTTCCCAGTTATCGGCAATGGTATTCCAAATGATTTCTTTCCGCGCCGGCAGCCTCGCATAGATATAGCCGGTCGTGTAATTGACATACGGCGTATTCCATCCGAATTTCAGGTGGCCAAGTTTTGGCTCATTCTTCCAGTTTCCCTCTGTGCCGTTTGCAAGGTACATTACAGGATCAGAGATAAGATGTCCGAGGCTGCTTTTTACCAGATTTGCATTTGCTCCACTGCTGAGCGTACGGTCATACAGCTTAACATGTGCATCTTCATAGTCTTCTCCAGAAACTGAAAGTTCAATAAAAAACGGCATATTGCCCGTAAGGTCGCCAAGCAATTTGTTATACGATTTGAAGCCAAGCGCAACATTGTCCGCTTTTGTTACTTTCTTATTTCTATCGTCTATTTTGGCATCCTTGTCGAACTTTCCTTGTGTACTGAACTTCGTCTGCATTCCAAGCATCGTCCAAGACTGGAACTGAACCTTTGGGCCTTTTTTCTTTGCCGTTTTGTCCGCTGCGGAGTCTTTTGCCTTGTCCGCGCCGCCAGCATCAGCGACCAGCGAATCCAACTCGGCAAAGCTGTTCTTACCGCCGAAGCCGTCGTCAACAAAGTCCGGCGCACGGAGGTCTGTTGTCCAGTTGTCGTCAACAATAAACTTGTATTTCACCGATGCGCCCGGTTCAAAAATCTGAGTGAGCGTAAAACCCTTGTCCGTTTTGGTCATTGGCAGGGCGCCGTCTTTAAAATTGGTAAAGTCTGCCGCAAGCAAGACCTGTTCCGCACGCGGATTGCCGTAGAAGAACGTAACTTCCAGCTTTCCGTCAGCCGTCTTTTTCGCTGTAATTTCCGCAACTGCCGCCGCAGAAAGCAACAGGAAAAAAGAGATGAAAGAAATGATTTTTTTCATCTTATCCTCCATAATTAAAAAAATAAATTTAAACTATATTGTAACCAATCGGCTGCAATATAGTTTTGTCGGCTATTATCTGCCATGTAGCGATGTATTGTCAAGAAAAATTATACAGTCTTGCCGGGGGAACGCAAAAGGCGGGATGTGCTGGCGCGGCGGTTCTTAGGGCGGCGGGCATTCTAATGGAGAGGAGTATACCTGTAGAGTAGGCGATTGCGGCGAGGGGCAGGCAAGAGCGCGTCATCGTTCGATGCGGCAGAGAGAATGCGGATGGGCAGGCGAGCAGCTTGGCGGGCGGCCGCTCTTTTTAGAGCGCCCCGTGCAAGGGCTGCGTCAAAACGCATGAACGGCGCGGATTTGCCGCTTGCAAGCTGTCTTATTTTGCAGCGGGAGTTACGCAGGTCCCTTGCGAGGGGTTTGATGCAGGACGTAAAATCTTCTATATAATACGATGTTGTGAGTGCGATGGCCGGCGCTTCCGCTGTCTGTTTGCGGCGCATATTGCTCTTCTTTCCGCTTACAAAATCGCACGATTGTGTTAAAATCCGCCGACAGGAGGAAACGGCATGGCCAAACACAACCGCCGCTACAAAGATTCGGTATTCGTCGACCTGTTCAGCGAGGACGTTTGCGCAAAAGACAACTTTCTTGCGCTGTACAACGCCCTGCACGGCACAAGCCTTGACGCATCTGCCGAACTCAAGCCGTTGCGCCTCGACCGCGTTATGTACATGAGCTTCCGCAACGATGTGTCCTGCCTGATTGACAACAAAATTATCGTGCTCGCGGAGCACCAATCGACCGTCAACGCCAATATGCCGCTGCGCTTTCTGGAGTACGCCGCACGCCTGTACGAACAAATCCAAAGCCCCCGCGACCGCTACCTGCGGGCGCTCAAAATGATTCCGACTCCTGAATTTTACCTATTCTATAACGGCCGAGAGCAGTTGCCGCCGAGCGATACGCTTAAACTTTCTGACGCATTTATGACGCGCCCTGCCGCTCCAAGTTTGGAGCTGTATGTCCGCGTCATAAACATAAACTACGGCAGGGCGGACAAAATCGTATCAAGCTGCCGCCCCCTCGCCGAATACAGCGCATTTGTCGAGATCGTCCGCAGTCATATCGCCCTCGATTCAGAAAACGGCTTTCGGAATGCAATAAAAGAGTGCATCCAAAACGACATCTTGAAAGACTACCTGCAACGCAAATCACGGGAGGTAATGAACATGCTGATAGCAGAATACGATTATGACGTAGACATCGAAGTGCAGCGCGAAGAAGCCAGCAAAATCGCCTTTGCACAAGGGGTTGAGAGAGGGCTTGCTGACGGGTTACATCAAAAAGCGTTAGAAGATGCCGGTAATCTCAAGCGGCTCGGCATTGCTATTGATGTTATTGCACAGGCAACCGGCCTCAGCGTAGAAGATGTTGCGATGCTGTAAATATTGCATACTAGCGATGGCCGGCGCTTCCGCTTTCTGTTTGCGGCGCATATTGCTCTTCTTTCCGCTTACAAAATCATGCGATTGTGTTAAAATCCGCCGACAGGAGGAACCGGCATGGCCAAACACAACCGCCGCTACAAAGATTCGGTATTCGTCGACCTGTTCAGCGAGGACGTTTGCGCAAAAGACAACTTTCTTGCGCTGTACAACGCCCTGCACGGCACAAGCCTTGACGCATCTGCCGAACTCAAGCCGTTGCGCCTCGACCGCGTTATGTACATGAGCTTCCGCAACGATGTGTCCTGCCTGATTGACAACAAAATTATCGTGCTCGCGGAGCACCAATCGACCGTCAACGCCAATATGCCGCTGCGCTTTCTGGAGTACGCCGCACGCCTGTACGAACAAATCCAAAGCCCCCGCGACCGCTACCTGCGGGCGCTCAAAATGATTCCGACTCCTGAATTTTACCTATTCTATAACGGCCGAGAGCAGTTGCCGCCGAGCGATACGCTTAAACTTTCTGACGCATTTATGACGCGCCCTGCCGCTCCGAGTTTGGAGCTATATGTCCGCGTCATAAACATAAACTACGGTCGGGCAGACAAAATCGTATCAAGCTGCCGCCCCCTCGCGGAATACAGCGCATTTGTCGAGATCGTCCGCAGGCATATCGCCCTCGATTCAGAAAACGGCTTCCGGAATGCAATCAAAGAGTGCATCCAAAACGACATCTTAAAAGACTACCTGCAACGCAAATCACGGGAGGTAATGAATATGCTGATAGCAGAATACGATTATGACGTAGACATCGAAGTGCAGCGAGAAGAAGCCAGCAAACTCGCCTTTGCACAAGGGGTTGAGAGAGGGATTGAGAGAGGGCTTGCTGACGGGTTACATCAAAAAGCGTTAGAAGCTGCCGGTAATCTCAAGCGGCTCGGCATTGCTATTGATGTTATTGCACAGGCAACC
>CAUTOX010000001.1:0-94308 GCA_963539665.1 uncultured Treponema sp. | reverse complement strand
GCAGCCGCTTCAGCACTGAAGATGGATGACAGCCGAAGACTTCTGCGATTTCTTTCAGATAGGCATCGGGATGCTCTTCTACATATTTGATGAGTTTTTCGGGAATAATTTTCTTGTTAACTGGACAACGGATTTTCATTTTCACGTCGCCGGTTGCCCGGTATCGTTTTCTCCAGCCAATGAGTGTACCGATATTTACTTTGAATACCGCCGCAGCCTGTGCCAACGTGTGGCCCTCTTCTGTATATTTGATTGCTCTCAATCTTAAATCTCTGTCATACGCCATACAAAAATTATATGAGATTTTTAGTTATGTTTCAAGGCAATTAGCAATACAAAAACAAAGTGTGAATATAACACCGACCATACGCAAGGGAAAGCGGTATTCGGGATGGCGGCAAAAGGAGCTCCGTTAAAACTTGGCAAGGACATGGTACTGGCTGAAAAAATAAAAGACTTAATAGTCGATAAAAACTCCAGTCCCTATGCAATTATTCAAACATTCAAGAACACTTCATAGCCCGGCGAAACAAGAATATGCGAAAAGACGCTATACAATTACATTGCCGGCGATGTAATTCCCGGAATATCAATCCCAAATCATCCCAACAAGGGAAAGAAATATAACGGAAACAAACGAAAGCCCAAATTTTCACGCATTGGATGTGCAATAAGGAGCATCGCAAACAGGCTTGATTGTATAAACAATCGTTATGAAGTCGGACACAGGGAAATTGACACGGTGAAGAGCTGCGCCTCCTCGACTGTTGAGTGCGCATTGCTGCTGACAAAACTGAAGACAAGGGGTGAGATAATCAGGAAAATGCAAAATTCCGAAGCTCATGCAGTTGTTTAAGAAATATAGCTAATTGCCTTAGAAAATAGCATCCGGAGTCTGCGAAACGAAAAATTGCACGTCAATGCCATCGCTACAACTCCGTCGCAGAGGCGCTCGATTCGGCTTTACAAGACAATGAGCTATACAGGGAAGCCGAGCGGGATGCGCGGAGTGCGCAATACCCGCCGGAAGGCGATGGCGATACACACACGAAAGCTGCATAAGCCGCCCCTCATTCCCCAGTACGCTCCGCGAACTTAAAGCCTCCGAATAAAAATCCGCCGGCTTTGCGCTTTATTTTCTTTTTCCGCTGCATCCGGTATAGTCGGCGTATGCCGAATGTCATAAACACGCTCAAGGAAAGCTCTCTGCATCGGACGCTGAAAACATTATATTCGCTTGAGGACGGCTGCTGCGTCGAAGCGGAGCAGGACGGCAAAATCTACGATATTATAGACGGTTCCGGCGGCATCATTGAGATTCAGACGCAAAACCTTTCAAAGCTGTTTGCCAAGGCGGATGCGGCGCTCAAGACCGGCCGCCGCTTTAAAATCGTCCATCCGATTGTGCTGCGGAAAACAATCGAGCTGTACGGCAGCGGCGGCCTTATTTCGCGGCGTGCAAGTCCGAAGCGCGGCTGCATCTATCAGATATTGCGAGAGTTGACCGGCTTGTACCCGCTGTTGCTGCATGACGGATTTACGCTAGAAGTCCTGTTGATTCGCATGACGGAACGACGGATGCGGACGGAAACGGCAGTGCAGTCAGAAAATAAACGGCGGCGCTTCAAGCGGAATTGGATTAAAACAGACAAATTGCTCGAAGAAATTATCGAAACAAAAATATTTTCCTGCGCAAAAGACTATCTGCGCCTCATTCCCGATGGTACGCCGGAATTATTTTCCGCACGAATACTTCGAAACTGCATTTTAACCGACAAAAGCCTTCCCGCATCGGCTGGAAGTTTCGCCGGTTTGCTGCTCTGGCTTTTTTGCCGCATGAATCTCATCGAACCCGTGCAAGCTGATAGCCGCGCAAAAATCTACCGCATAAAGCCAGATGCAAAACAGGCGGACGCATAATGCAAGAAGCGTTCAGCCGAATCCGATGAACATATCGTTCAGGCAGACGGATGCAGCGCTCCTGACGCTTGCCCTGCCGCCAAAATGCACAAGCAAGAAACGGAACTGCCGCAACAGTCTTCTGCGCCATGCTTGCATTTATGAATTCTGCGCGGAGCATGGGCTTCGCCCTTTCCGTTTTTAATGTTTATTATTCATTATAATATATAGAAATCCTTGGTTGCCTTACGAAAATCGTTATACGCTTTGCCGTTACTGCCATTATTTTTTCTTTCGATCCCGCCCGGTAAAAAGGGCGGTTCTTGCGGTTCATCGCAAGCCGTCCGCTCATCCATCCGCGTTCGAATATAGTCCGCATCGCCCCCATGCCGATTAAAAGCAATGTGCAATAACGCTTCGTCAGTGCTGCGCGGCGTTGCGTCCATGTTTTCCATCATGCGCCCTATTTTTTGAATAAAAGCAGGCTGCGCATTACGGCTGTTATTTTAGTGATTTCCCGCTTACTCCGCGCAGAGGTATCTCATGTAGTCATTGTGATTTATTTCACGGTATTCATCTTTTTCAGCCTAGAATCGCTCCATTTTTGCGCTTTACGCTGTTTTCTGCGCCGCAGTCGATTGAATCGCCTTTTCTCCCTTTCTATAATGTGCCTCAAAATGACTAGTATTCCTGAAGCTGCGAGGGAACGGCTGCTGACGCTCGTTCACTTTTTGGAAAAATGGGAGGAGGAGCGCATAACGTCGAAGGCGATCGGAGCGGCGCTCGGCTGCAAGGACAGCTTGATTCGCGCTGACATCCGGCATATCGGCTGTGCGGCGGGCGTGTCGAACGGGTACGATGCGCAGGCTCTGAAGGCGGCGGCAGAATGTGCGCTCGGGCTGCATGAGCGCCAAACGGTACGCAAGTGCTGCATCGTGGGGTTGGGGCGGCTCGGGGCGGCGTTGCTTGATTCGAGTTTTTTTGCAGCGGCGGGCTTTGAGCTTGCGGCCGGCTTTGATTCAAACGTAAACCGGACGGAGATTCTGCATTCAACCTTCCCGCTTTATCCTGCAACTCGCATTGAAAGCGTACTCCCTGCCGCGCAGATTGCGTATGCGGTGCTGACAGCTCCTGCAAAGGAAGCCGCAATGATGACGGAGCGTCTGGTTCGTGCAGAGGTGCGGGGAATTGTTAATCTAACGGAGTGCGTGCTGCGCGTTCCGCCTGATGTAAAAGTCGAAAATGCGTCTTTGCCGTGGGCATTGCAAAAAATATTATAATGAGGAGTAAAAATGAGTCGCGTGTATAATTTTTCCGCAGGGCCTTCGTGCTTGCCGGAAGAGGTTTTGAAGGAATGCGCCGCAGAAATGCTCGACTATCGGGGATGCGGGCAGTCCGTTATGGAAATGAGCCACCGCTCCAAGGCGTACAGGCCGCTTATCGAATCGGCGGAAGCGAAGGTGCGGAGCCTGATGCGGGTTCCCGATAATTACAAAATCCTGTTCTTGCAGGGCGGAGCGTCTACGCAGTTTGCGATGGCGGCGCAAAATCTTGCCGTCCGGTCGGGCGCGGCAGCCTACATTCAAACGGGTGTGTGGGCTAAAAAAGCTGCGGCGGAAGCGAAGAAGCTCGGCATAAAAGTTGATATTATCGCTTCAAGCGAGGATAAAAATTATTCGTACATTCCGAAAGTCCAAAAGATTCAGGGCGATTACGATTACGCCTACATTTGTTTCAATAACACAATTATGGGTACGCACTATGAATACATCCCCGATACGGGCAATATTCCGCTCGTCGCCGATATTTCGTCGTGCATCTTGTCTGAGGAGCTGGACATAAGCCGCTTTGGGCTGCTGTTTGCCGGCGCTCAGAAAAATCTTGCGCCTGCGGGCGTTACGCTCGTCATTATTCGGGACGATTTGATTACGGATGCGCCGCGCGCCGGTACGCCGACGATGCTGACCTACAAAACTCATGCGGATGAGGGGAGTATGTACAATACGCCGCCGTGCTATACCATCTACGTGCTCGGCAAAGTGCTTGAATGGATTGAGCGGCAGGGCGGCGTTCCGGCGATTCACCGGATGAATGTGGAAAAGGCCGAACTGCTGTACCGCTATCTTGATGCGAGCGAGGCGTATTGCGCGACTGCCGAAAAGGGGAGCCGTTCGCTGATGAATGTGCCGTTTTTGACCAAGGAAACCGATGCGGATAAGGCGAAACTGATAAACGAAGAGTTTGTAAAGGAAGCCGCCGCCGCAGGTTTAATCAATCTTGCGGGACACCGCTTGGTCGGCGGAATGCGCGCTTCCATCTACAACGCCATGCCGCGCGCGGGCGTAGAAGCGCTCATTGCGTTCATGGAACGCTTTGCAAAGGAAAATTTTTAGGCTTAGGGCAGGGCTGGGCAGGCGGGATGAATTTTGTCCGAAGGATTTAAGTTGTCGGCCGCCTGCTTCCAGTTTGCTTGGCGCAAACTGGCAAGAGGGTAAGCATGATTGCGGGCGGGATAAATTTTATCTGGGGGATTTTAGTTGTTGGCTGTCTGCTTCGGGGTGTGTCTTCAACAAATCGGCAGGTCTGCTGCGGAGATATGATATATTTGAGGAGAAAAGGATGTATAGAATTCAAACATTGAACAAAATCAGTGCGGCGGGGCTGGAGCTTTTTCCGCGCGCTGACTATGAGATTGCGTCGGACATAAATCATGCGGATGCCGTGCTGGTGCGCTCGCAGGATATGCACGGAATGCCGCTGGCATCATCAGTGAAGGCGGTGGCGCGCGCAGGGGCGGGGACGAACAATATTCCGGTCGCCGAGCTTTCGGAAAAAGGAATTGTGGTGTTCAACACGCCGGGCGCAAATGCAAACGCCGTCAAGGAGCTGGTGCTGCTCGGCCTGTTGTTGTCAAGCCGTCCGGTGATTTCGGCAAACAAGTGGACCGAAAGTCTTGCCGGCAAGGGCGATGAGATTCCTGAATTGGCGGAAAAGGGCAAGTCGCAGTTTTTGGGCAACGAGATACGAGGCAAGACGCTCGGTGTGCTCGGACTCGGCGCAATCGGCGCAATGGTTGCGAATGCGGCGCAAAAACTCGGCATGGAGGTTATCGGCTATGACCCGTTCCTGTCAGTCAATGCGGCGTGGGCGCTGGATCACAATGTGCAGTATTCGGAAAGCATCGAAACGATTTTTAAAAAGAGCGATTACATTACGCTCCATGTGCCGCAGACGGACGAAACGCGGGGAATTATCAATGCAGCCGCGCTCAAGCTGATGAAAACCGGCGTGCGCATCATCAATATTGCGCGCGGCGGGCTGGTGGACAACGCGGCGATGCTTGCGGCGCTGAATGCGGGCAAGGTTGCCTACTTTGTGACGGATTTTGCTGCGGAGGAGTTTTTTGGGCGAGCGGATGCGCTGTGTCTGCCGCATTTGGGCGCGTCAACTCCGGAAGCGGAGGAAAACTGCGCGGAGATGGCGGTCAAACAGTTGCGCGACTTTCTTGAAAACGGCAACATCGTTAATTCTGTCAATTTCCCGAAGACGGTAACGGAAAACCCGATTCCGAAGGGCGGTACGCGGCTGTGCATTGCGAATAAAAACGTGTCCGGTATGGTTTCAAAATTTTCCACCGTCTTAGGCGACACGGATTTGAACATCGCAAGCATGATCAACCAAAATCGCGGCGACGTCGCCTATAACATCATCGATGTGGACGGCAAAGTTTCCGAAGAAACGCTCAACCGCCTAAAAGGAATCGCAAATGTTACGAACGTCCGGCCTATTTTCCGCTAAGACGCGGCGCACATTCTGAGAGGAGTACGAAATGCGCATACGCTGCATAATGAAAGGCATCCGCCGGCTTTGCGCCGGTCTGTTTTGCTTGAGTTTGATGAGCTGCATCGATATCGTGCAGCATATCACCCGCAATGAAGACGGGAGCGACCAAAATATCATCTGCTTGGCCGTTTCAAAAGACCTGTGCGAATCGGCTTCGGGGTACACGGGGTATGGAGACTCGTTCAACTACGAGGAATTTCTTGCGCAGGAATTCGACAGCCTCGCTTCCGCCATGGCCGAGTATCATCCGATCGACGTACAGGTGAGCCCCATAAGTGACGAGGTGCATTTGGGCTATTTTGTCAACATGAACATTAATTATAAGGATCGGCGGGTGCAAAAGTTGCTGAAATCGGGGGAGCTCGATTTTCTGCCGGTGTATAAGAAAAATATGATGTCGATACGCATCGGCTCTATGAGCGACAGCGACTTCACGGATCCCATGCTCCTTTCTCTTTGCAGATACCGCCTGCTGGTCAGCAAATCCTGTATGCCGACCGTGCGGACAGTCGTGCTCAGAAGCGAAAACAACTCGATCCCCATCCCATTCTTCGATCTGCACGACGAATATCTGATTGAAGCGCCGTTTTCATTACTTGTAAACGAAAATGTTTCAGTGGAATTGTATCGGTAACAAGGCGAGCGGATAAGATGGGCTTTTGAATGATGCCGGGGGCTTGGCGGCCGGCTCCCTGCCCACTCGCAAGTTTTGTCCACAGACAAAACTTGAGGCGGACGGCCGACAAAATTAAATCTAAACGACATAACTCAAACCGTCCGCCCCGCCTCTTTTCAATACTCTTTTTTAATAAAAATCAATGTGATATAATCGACGTATATGGTGATTCGGCAATTTAAAACGAGTATTGAATTTCAAAATAACGGCCAACTATCGTTTTTCTTTGTTGGCACCGGCGGTGCTTTTTCAAAGAAGTTTTTTCAAAACAACGTGCTAATTATCAAAGGGCGCGATCATATTCTGGTCGATTGCGGGACGGCGTGTCCCTATTCGCTATCGACATTCGATGCAAGAATCACGGATATAAAGAATTTTCTGATTACCCACTCCCATGCTGACCATGCCGGCGGGCTTGAGGAAGTCGCGCTGATGAATATGTACGTAACAAAGACGCGGCCGGCAATGGTTATTACCGATCGTTACAAAAAAATCCTGTGGGAAAACACGATAAAAGGCGGCTGCGGCATCCGCGGGGAAGACGGCAGGCGCAAGCTTATGACGTTTGATGATTATTTTGAACAAATCCGCCCGATTGCGATTGCCGGGATGCCGCGGCCAATGGCGGAAGCGAATGTCGGTTCTATCAACATCAAGTTATTCCGCACCAAGCACCTGTTTTTGAACACGGATACGTGGGAAAACTCGTTTTATTCCGTCGGACTGGTAATCGATAACCGCATTGTGTTTTCCGGCGACACAAAAACTGATCCGGAGCTTATCAACTGGCTGATGGCGGACTTCCAGCCGGAATGTATCTTTCACGATTGTCAATTCATGTCCAATCCGGTACACGCATCCTACGATGAACTGAAAACGTTTGCGCCGGAAATAAGAAAGCGGATTATGCTGTGCCACTACAGCGACACTGCGCCGGAGCGAGAGGCGGAAATTGTGGCGGACGGCTTTGCGGGAATCGCGCACCGCGGCGTGTATTATGATTTCTAACCGCCGATTGCGTTCGCGTCTGCTTGTGCCGTTGCGCTCGGCAGATGCGGAATAACCTGTATCTGATGCGGCAGCAGCATAACGCGGAACACAGACAAAACGAACAAGCGGCAGCGCAGGCCGCCCGCAGTAGGGGCAATTTGCAAGCTGACCTGCGCATCTTGGGCGATTCAGTTTCTGCAATGCGCGCGCCATTCGGCGTACCGGATTCGTCCGCCTGCGCGGGTAGAGCGGGAGCGGGTTCTATGCGGCGCGGCATGGCGAAATGACGGCTGATTCGGCTGGCAGGCGCGGCGCTTTTAAAATAGTTTAGAGGTAACTTTGAAAATGCGACGTTGTAACTCGCGATAATCCAGCGAGTTACAACTCGTCGCAATCTCGAAAAAATCGCAAAAAGCGATTTTTTCGAGATGCCCAGAGGTTTTTATGATTCTTTTCATTGCATTTCTTATTATTCTGGCAATGCTTTCGACAAAACTAAGCGCAAAGTTCGGCCTGCCGCTGCTGATTGGCTTCATTTTAATCGGGGTGCTTGTCGGCAGCGATGCGCTCAATCTCTTTTATTTTGACAACGCGGTTTTGACAAAGAAGATTGCAGACATCCTGTTGATTTTTATCATTTTTGACGGCGGTTTCCGCATTACGCGCGATGTTTTCAAAAAAGTCGCCGGCCCGTCGCTGACGCTAGCAACGTTCGGCGTTGCGCTTACCTCTCTACTGCTGGGTTTGCTGATCCATTTTGCGCTCAAATTTGACTTCGTGTACTCGATGATCATTTCGTCGATTATTTCTTCCACCGATGCCGCGGCCGTCTTTATGATCACAAAGGCGAATCCCATCAAGGAAAAACTTGCCGCAACGCTCAACGTGGAATCTGCCGCAAACGACCCGATGGCAATTTTGATGACGGTAACATTCATCCAGATTGCAACCGGCGCATTCAAGTCGCCAATGCTGGCAGCCGCTGCGCTCGTCTGGCAGTTTGCAGGCGGAATCATCGTCGGCTTTGTCGGCTTTAAGCTGTCCGTCTTTTTGTTTAACCGGCTCAACTCCGATAACCGCGGCAACTACAACGTGCTGATTTTAGGGTGCGTCCTTTTTGCTTACGGATTTTCAGACTTGCTCAAGGCGAACGGCATTATCGCCGTCTTCTTTATGGGCTACTGGCTCGGCAATACCGCTTTTCCGGCAAAGCGCAGCGTCAGCAGCTTCCTTGAAAGCGTTTCCGCTATTTTCAATATCACCTTGTTCATCATGCTCGGCTTGCTGTCCTTCCCGCACCGTTTTGCGCAGATCTGGAAGGAGGCGCTGATTATTGTCGGCGCGATGATGCTGCTGGCGCGGCCGCTGGCAGTGCTTATTTCGACGCTGCCTTTTAAGTACACGATGAAGGAAAAGACTTTTTTGATGTGGGGCGGCATCAAGGGCGCGGTGCCGATTGTCCTTGCGACGTACCCGCAGGCAAACGGCCTTGACGCAAACGGCTTCATCTTCGACGCCATCTTTTTTGCGGTATTTCTGTCGTGCGTCATGCAGGGAACGACGCTGGCTCCGCTGTCTAAGCTGCTGCGGTTCACCGAGCGTAAGAAACCTGAGTCGCCGCACACGGTAGAATTACATTCGCTGCAAACCAGCGATGTCGATATGTTTGACATATATATAGAAGAAAATGCGCCGTGTATCGGCAAAACCATCGGGGAGCTTAACCTCGACAAAGAAACGCTCATCAGTTCCATTGTGCGGGATGGGAAGATTATCTTCCCGAAAGGCGGTACGCTCATCGAACCGAAGGACATTCTCTTCGTCCTTGCGCACACTGCGCGCATCAACCGCATTGCCGCCGCAATCTGCGGGAACGGCTGAACAGCATCTATTTGCGCGGAGGGCCTCGTTCCGCCGCATTGCGGGCAGACCGCGCAACCGCAGACAATGGAGCATCCGGGATATTTTCCGGATGGCATCTTAAATTCGCTTCCTACAACAATCAAAAGAGGGTATAGTAAAAACATGAATTTCGCAGATTTTAATTTGAATGAAAAGTTATTGGCGGGCATTGCGTCATGCGCATATACCGAATGCACGCCGGTTCAGGAGCAGGTTTTAAAACTTTCGCAAGACGGCGCAGATCTTTACGTTCAGTCGCAGACAGGAACCGGAAAGACAGCCGCGTATCTTGTTTCGATTATTCAAGAAATCCTTAAAGATGAAGAAGATAACAGGGGCAAGGCGCTTATCATGGTGCCGACGCGGGAACTTGCCGTGCAGGTTGAAGAAGAGGCGAAGGCGCTCCTTTCCGCATTGGAGCTAAAGCCGTTCAGTTTTTACGGCGGCATCGGCTACGAAAAACAGATTGAAGCGCTGAAGCGGGGCGTCGATATTATCGTCGGCACGCCGGGTCGGCTCATCGACCTCAACGAAAGCAAGCATTTGGATTTTTCGGCGGTGCGGTTCCTTGTTATTGACGAAGCCGACAGAATGTTCGACATGGGATTTTATCCTGATTTACGCACGCTGATTAAGGTGCTGCCGCCGAGCGGACAGAGGCAGACAATGCTGTTCAGCGCGACGCTCAACTCATACGTCAAAAATCTTGCGTGGGAATACACCCGCGATGCAAAAGAAATCGTTATTGAGGCGGAAAATATTACCGTTTCGGAAATCGGACAGGAATTGATTCACGTTTCAAGCGACGACAAGATGCGCCTGTTGCTCGGTATTCTGCAGAACGAGCAGCCGAAAAGCGCAATCGTTTTCTGCAACACCAAACGCAGCTGCGAGGTAGTTTCAAAACGGCTCGTCCTCAATGGGATGAACAGCGGCTTTATCATCGGCGATCTGCCGCAAGCGAAGCGGCTCAAAATCCTCAACGATTTTAAGGACGGCTCGCTGTCGATTTTAGTTGCGACGGACGTTGCTGCGCGCGGCATCGACGTGAACGACCTTGCGATGGTTATCAACTTCGACCTGCCGAATGAAGCGGAAAATTACGTTCACCGCATCGGCCGCACGGCGCGCGCCGGAAAAAGCGGCAAATCCTACACGTTCTGCTCGGAACAGGATGTGTACAGTCTGCCGCCGATTGAGCGGTTCATCGATATGCAGATTCCGTCAAAGGTTGCGGATGCGGCAATGCTTGCGGAAGACAAAAGCGCGGGCGTTTACATCCGGACAGAAGCGGGGCACGAACGGAGCGACTACGCATCGGCGCGGGGCGGATTCCGCAGCGAACGGCGTTCGCGGCCAGTTGGGAAACGAGCGGGCGGGGAGGAGCGCTTTTCAAAACGCTCCGCAAAACCGGAAAAAAGCGGCGGCCGGACAGGAAGCGGCAAAGGCGGCAGAAAGGCTGCTGCAACTCGCCCTGCGTTCAGAAGCAGCGAGGAACTTTCCAAGATGGAAACGCTCCCGTTTGAAGAGCGCTTAAAGATTTACAAGGAAAAATATGCCGCTCCGCAGATGCCGCATGAATCCGGCGGTAAAAAACGGAAGGGCGCAAAAGGGATGCCCGCAGAACGAGACGGCGCAAAAAAGTCCCGCACGACAAGCAAAAATACAAGAAGCGGCGGCAAACCGCAACGCAAGCGGACGCAGTACGTTCCTGCGCCAAAGACTGCGCCGGCTCCTGCCCCGCAAAAGGGTATTTTTGCGCGCATAAAGTCGTTCTTTTCAAAAAAATAAAATACGGTTGGTAAGCACAGATGATTACAGTAAGCGATGTTAGTTTAAAATTTAGCGAGAAGCCGCTCTTCAAAGATGTAAATCTCAAATTTGCGCCGGGCAACTGCTACGGCATAATCGGCGCAAACGGAGCGGGCAAGTCCACGTTTCTTAAAGTTCTGTCCGGCGAAATCGAACACGACTCGGGCACAATCACCATCGGAACCGGCGAGCGGATGGCTGTTTTGAAGCAGGATCACTTTGCGTTCGACAAATATTCGGTCAAAGACACGGTGCTCATGGGGCATCCAAAGCTGTACGAGGTGTCGCAGATGCGCACGGCCATCTACGAAAAACCCGATTTTACGGAGGAGGACGGCATCAAGGCCAGCGAGCTTGAAGGCGAGTTCGGAGAAATGGGCGGCTGGGAAGCGGAAAACCAAATCGAACAGATGCTTTCGGGCTTGGGCGTTGAGGAGGAATTCCACGACAAGATGATGAGCGAGTTGGATGAAAGCCAAAAGGTGCGCGTCTTGCTGGCGCAGGCGATTTTCGGCAATCCTGACATCCTCCTGCTTGACGAGCCGACAAACGGTCTCGACATCGAATCAATCAGCTGGCTTGAAAATTTCCTCATCGATTTCCCGAATACAGTGATTGTCGTCAGCCACGACCGCCATTTTTTGAATACGGTTTGCACGTACATCTGCGACATTGATTTTGGAAAAATCACGCAGTTTACCGGCAACTACGATTTCTGGTTCCAGATGAGCCAGATTTTGCAGCGGCAGGCAAAGGATATGGCTAAAAAGCGCGAAGAAAAAATGAAGGACTTAAAGGAATTCATTTTGCGCTTTGCGTCGAACGCATCGAAAAGTCGGCAGGCGACGAGCCGCAAGAAGGTGTACGACAAACTTGCGTTAGAGGAGCTGCCAGTTACGAGCCGCAAATTCCCGTATGTGCATTTTAAGGCCGACCGCGAGATCGGCAATAATGTCCTTGAAATGCGGAACCTCAGCTTTTCCGAAGAATCGGCGGCGCTGCTGCAAGATTTTTCCTTGAAAATCAACCGCACAGACAAGGTTGCCTTCGTCGGCATTGAACATAACGCAATTTCCGCGCTGTTCGACATCATTGCGGGCGTTAGACAAGCCGATTCGGGCGAGTTCTTCTGGGGGCAAACGACGAGCAACGCCTACCTGCCGCGCGATTCGAGCAGCTACTTCGACACGGATGCTAACATCACGGACTGGCTCAAGCAGTATTCGAAAGAACAGGACGATGCATACGTGCGCGGTTTTTTGGGGCGGATGCTGTTTACCGGAGACGAATCGTTGAAGCCGGTAAAGGTGCTCAGCGGCGGCGAAAAAGTACGCTGTATGCTTTCAAAGCTGATGCTTTCCGGCGCGAATGTTTTGATTATGGACGATCCGACCAATCACCTTGACCTTGAGGCGATTCAAAGTTTGAACGAAGCGTTGATACAGTTTCCGGGCGTTGTGCTGTTCACCAGCCACGACCACGAATTCATCCAGTCTATTGCCAACCGTATTGTCGAAATCACCCCGAACGGCATTATTGACCGCATGACAACCTTCGACAACTATATTGCCGATCCGCAAGTAAGCGAAGTCCGCGCCAAACTCTACGAAGGCACAGGCAAAAAGATAAAGCACCGCATATAAATCCGTAAGCCGCCCGCCGTCTGCAAGAAGACCGCAGGCGGCGGACAATGCCACGGCAGAGCCTCTGTGCGGCGCGCCCGTGCACCATTCCCGACCGCCGCAGAATCCGCTGGCAATAAACAACCTCGACGCAAGCGTCGGGGGATGTTGTTCTCATAAGGTGGTTGCAGTCGGCTTTAATACCCTTTGTTACGACGCAGAGCGTCAGGGCATTAAAGCCTCCGCACGAATAAAAAATCTGCCGGAAACGCTATCCGGCAGACAATGCAAAAAATAGCCGCGCAACTCTGCGTAAAAGCAGCCTGTTTTACGGCTCGTCAGCTTGCGGATTGGAGCAACCGTTCCGCTGCGCCGCAACGCAAACCGGAAGCAGGCGGTCTGTAGAGAAAAATTAAACCCTCCGCGCGAATAAAAAACTATCGGGCAACCTTACATCTTGCCAGCCGAGCCTCTACACGACGCGCCCGCGCTCCATTCCCGTCCGCTGAATTCGCTGGCAATAAAAAATCTGCCGGAAACGCTATCCGGCAGACAACGCAAAAAGCAGACCGCGCAACCTTGCGTAAAAGCAGCCTGTTTTGCGGCTCGCCAGCTTGCGGATTGGAGCAACCGTTCCGCTGCGCTGCAACTCAAAACGGAAGCAGGCGGACTGCGGAGAAAAATTAAACCCCTTCGGCCGCCCCGCTATCTTAAACAGATTGCCTTAAATGGCTCCAACCAGTTCAATTGACGGCTTGAGCGTGTTTTTGCCCGGCTGCCATTTTGCAGGGCAGGCTTGATCGCCGAACTTTGCGACATATTGCAGCGCCTTCACGCGCCGCAGCAATTCTTCGGCGTTGCGCCCGATGTTCCCTGCAACAACTTCATACGCGGCAACCTTCCCTTCCGGATTCACAATGAATGTTCCGCGCTCGGCCATACCGTTAGATTCAATGAGCACTTCAAGATCTTTGCTCAACTCATGCGTCGGATCGGCAAGCATCGGGTAATTGATTTTCTGGATGGTTTTGGAAGCGTCGCGCCACGCTTTGTGGACAAAGTGAGAGTCGGTAGAAACGCTGTAAATCTCGCAGTCGATTTTCTTGAACTCCTCATAGAAATCGGCAAGGTCTTCCAGCTCCGTCGGGCAGACGAACGTAAAATCCGCCGGATAAAAAAACAGCACTGCCCACTTTCCAAGCAAGTCCGCTTTTTTGACCGTTATGAATTTATCGATCAAAAAGGCGTTCGCAACAAAATCATTAATTTCTTTTCCGATTAAAGACATAATTACTCCTCGTTATAGATTCTCGGCAATTTTGCCCGACGGTGTTCTAACATTTTTATCCGTCTTTTCCAATAGACTTTTTCATTTTCCGAATGCGAATGCAGTTTCGCGCCTCATTTTGCGAGCGCCGATGCGCGGAGGCTGAGCATTACCAAGCGATGCCGCATTACGCTTCTTCCGCCGCAGTTTTTACGCGCTCGTATGCGGCAAGCAGCCCGTCCTCCGGCCAGCGCGCACGGTTTGCTGCGCTCGTAGACGGGAGGCAGCTGCACGGTACCGCATAGCGCGCAGCGCAGAATTTTTGATACAAGCGGAAGGCGGTTTTGCCGGTGCAAAAAACACAGTGAATTTTTGATGCAGCGAAAATTGCGGAAAAATCATTCGGAACGGCATCTTTTATAGAAGAATCCGCAGCGCCTTCAATCGAACAGGCCGCCAGCACGTCCCACACGGCAATCCGCCGGCGCAGCAGGAAATCCTGCCGCTCGCTGACGGCGCATTCCTTTTCGGCCGCATTATTTTTGTACCGGAACCGCTCGTCGAACAGGCGTTCCATAATCGGCCAAAATCGGTTTTGTCCGTGCATATAGAAAAATCCCGCTGCCCGCGAAGCCGGAGACGGCATCGTTCCCAAAATCAAAATCCGGCTTTCATGATTCCAGACCGGCGCAATCTCATGTACAACGTTCATGTCGGCAGTATACACGACCTGTTCGATAACTGCATTGCAGGCGGCCGGTCTTTTTGCAAAACTTATTCCCAACGGCATTTGTATTCGTCCCAAAGAGCAAGATACTTTCATTGAACTTAAATATTTTTTGCATTATGATGGACGAAAATCAAACAGCAGGAGTACACTACATGGCGAGAACTCATTATATTGCAGGGAATTGGAAGATGAATACGAGCAAGGCGGAAGCGGTAAAGCTTGCGACTGACCTTGTGAGCGCATTAAAAGGAAAGAGCGGAAAATACATGATCGGCGTGCCGTTCGTCTATCTGGATGCCGTGTCGCAGGTTATTGCCGGCTCGAACATCCTGTTGGGCGCGCAAGACGTAGCCGCCACCGCAAATGGCGCCCATACGGGCGAAGTTTCTACTGAAATGCTCAAGGATATCGGGGTAAAGGCAGTGATTTTAGGGCATTCGGAACGGCGGCACGAAATCGGCGAAAGCGATGAGCTTATCAACAAAAAAGTGCGCCGCGCTCTGAACGAAGGGCTTGAAGTGGTGCTGTGCATCGGCGAACTGCTGTCCGAACGGGAAGCGGGCGATGCGGAACAGGTGTGCGCCTTCCAGCTGAGCGCAGGACTTGCCGGCGTAACGGAAGCGCAGATGAAAAATGTTACGATTGCGTATGAGCCGGTTTGGGCAATCGGCACAGGCAAGACCGCCACGCCGGAAGATGCGGAAGCGATCCACAAGTTTTGCCGCAATTACATCGCAAAGCTCTACAATCAGACAATCGCCGATGAAATCATTATCCAGTACGGCGGTTCGATGAAGGCATCGAATGCAAAGGAGCTTCTCGCGCAGCCGGATATTGACGGCGGTTTAATCGGCGGCGCATCCCTAAAAGCGGAAACATTCGAGCCGATTTGCGCGGAATAAGTTGAATGCCGGCAGAACGTACTTGCGTGCGGGTGCCGGAAACAGTTGCTGAGACTCGCTTTCTGAGCGGGAACAGCGGTGCGACCATGCTACCGGCGGGGTGTATCGCTCCGCTGGCGCTTTTTTCTGCGACAGTCTGCGGATACGGCCGATACCGTTGAGTATCTGCGGTAATTTTAGATTAGCCCTGTTCGATAACTAAGTTATCGAACAGGGCGATTTTTAGGGGAGAACGCGCCGATGTTTCTACGACCGCACCATCTTTTGTGTACCCGCGCATTCAAAGGGAATGGCTATTCTCCGGCATTCATCGAAAATATGTACCGTATCATCGACTGTATCAAAAATAGCAACGCCATAACCTTGATTGCAGGCGTTGACAGAATTTGTTCCGCTTGTCCTGAACGCTGCGGAACGCAATGCGCGGCGGAAGCAAAAGTTACCGCGCTCGATTCCGCTACGCTCTTTTACTTTCAGCTTGAACTCCGCGCCTACACATACGCTGAACTTGAAGCCGTCATCGAATCCCGCCTCACTGAAGACATCTATAACGCCGTCTGCGACGACTGCCGGTGGAAGCAAGCGGGCATATGCAGCTACGCCGACGTCAGCCGCCCGCTCAAATAAACGCGCGTCCGCAAGAAGGCTCGGCAAAGCTGCCGGACGCAGAAAACTAAAATATTCGTAATTCTTTGCGGGGTAAGTCCTAATCTCCTATAATTGTGTTGAATAAAATACTATTTCGGTTTATCATAATTTTATTATCGCTAGTTTAGTGGGGTTCAAATGGATATCCAATTACAAGAGTTGATTGATAAAATCAAAAAGGACGGAGTCGCAGCTTCCGAGCAGCAGTCCGCTTTGATTGTTTCTGAGGCTGAAAAGAAAGCTGCCGGAATTATCGCGGAGGCAGAAAAAAAAGCCGACGATATGCTGAAAAATGCAAAGGCGGAAATCAGCCGGCTTGAAAAAGCAAGTGAAGACGCCGTCGCCCAGTCTTGCCGTAATATGCTGATAACATTCCGCGAATCTCTTGTGGCAGAGCTTAACGCATTAATTCAATCTGAAACCCAAAATGCGTATTCCCAGGAGCTTTTAAAAGAGCTGGTTCCGGAAACGGTTCGGGCATGGAGCAAGAATGCCGATGTATCGGAACTTTCCGTGCTTCTGAGCGAAAAGAATCTGCATAATCTTGAAGCGTCATTTAAGAGCGCATTAAAAGCCGAGATTGAAAAAGGATTGCAGTTAAAGTCCGACAAAACATTAGGCGACGGTTTTAGAATCGGCGTCAATAACGGCGAAGCGTACTACGATTATTCGGCGGAAGCCCTTGTAGAACTCTTTGCATCCTATCTCAATCCTCGTGTTGCTCAGATCATGAAAAACGCCGCCAAAGGAAATGATTAGTGGAAAAGCAATACTACCTGATGTCGCAGCTGCCGGATATTTCCGCTGCGGCAGAGAAAGCGACGATGCCGATTACTGAAAAGTATTATCGGGATTTGTGCTCCCGTTTTTTGGACCAAAAGCAGCTTTCCGTCCTTGAGGGACTTTCCCTTGAGCCGCCGAAAACCGCCGTTGAAACCGGCTCCGGTTTTCTTGACCGTTGGTATGATTATGAACGATGTCTGAGATACGCGCTTCTGCAAATCCGTGCGCAAAAGATGAAGAAAGAAGCAGGAGCGATTCCCGTATCCTGCACAGCCGATATTGTGCAAGCGGCGCGTACCGCAGTAGGAATGGATAGCCCGCTTGCAGCGGAGCAGTTCCTCTATGAACACCGGCTCGGCATCTTGAATGCTATCCAGCCGATCGATAATTTTTCAATCGATGCCGTATATGCGTACGGAATCCGCTTGATGCTTGCGCAGCGCATGAAAAGATTCGATCGAGAGCAGGGGACGGATTCTTATCATAAAATCTATGACACAATACTTGGAGAAACAATATGACGGATACAAAAGGTAAAGTAGTCGGCATTAACGGTAATATGGTTTCCGTCCAGTTTGACGGAACCGTTGCCATGAATGAAGTCGGCTATGTCAATGTAGAGGGGACGAAACTCAAAGGAGAGGTCATCCGCATCCGCGGCAACACAGCACAGATGCAGATTTATGAAATGACGCAGGGCATCAAGGCGGGCGATACCGTTGAATTCACCGGAAACCTGCTTTCCGCGTTGCTTGGGCCGGGACTTTTGGGGCAGGTATACGATGGTCTGCAAAATCCGCTGCCGCTCGTTGCTGAGCAAGCAGGCTTCTTCCTAGAGCGCGGAATTTACGCGGATCCGCTGCCGTTTCAGGCTAAGTGGGATTGGACGCCGGAAGTCAATGTCGGCGACACTGTATGCCGCGGCGATAGTATCGGGCGCGTTCCGGAAGGGCCGTTTTCCCACAAGATTCTCGTTCCGTTCGGGATGCTCGGCTCTTATAAAGTAAAATCGGTTACTCCTGCCGGTTCCTATTCCATCAAAGATTGTATGGCTGTCGTTACGGACGACAAAGGAAATGACTACAATCTGACCATGTGCTTTGAATGGCCGGTAAAACGCGCAGTTGACTGCTACGCCGAACGCCTTGCGCCGACTGAGACGATGGTTACGAAAACCCGCCTTATCGACACGTTCTTTCCGGTTGCAAAAGGCGGAACGTATTGTATTCCGGGGCCGTTCGGCGCGGGGAAAACCGTTATTCAGCACACAACAAGCCGCTATGCCGATGTTGACATTGTAATTATTGCCGCGTGCGGCGAACGCGCAGGCGAAGTTGTCGAAACGATTAAGGAATTCCCGGAACTTATTGACCCGCGCACCGGCGAATCGCTGATGAAGCGCACGGTTATCATCTGTAACACGTCCTCTATGCCGGTCGCTTCCCGCGAAGCGTCAGTTTACACATCGGTAACGCTTGCCGAATACTACCGGCAGATGGGCTTGAACGTCCTTCTTCTTGCCGACTCTACATCCAGATGGGCGCAGGCGCTCCGTGAAATGTCCGGCCGATTGGAGGAAATTCCGGGCGAAGAAGCCTTCCCTGCATATCTTGAATCGTACATTGCCGCGTTCTACGAGCGCGCGGGCTACGTCCGGCTCCGGAATGGGGCGACGGGTTCGGTTACGATCGGCGGCACGGTTTCTCCTGCTGGCGGTAACTTTGAAGAGCCGGTTACGCAGGCGACATTGAAAGTTGTCGGCGCATTCCATGGGCTTACTCGCGAACGTTCGGATGCCCGTAAGTTCCCTGCGATTGACCCGATCAATTCTTGGTCGAAGTACAAGAGTGTTATTCGCGAAGACTGGGTAAACCATGCGCGCAAGGTCTTTAAACGCGGCGTTGAAGTCAATCAGATGATGAAAGTTGTTGGAGAAGAAGGTACGACAACCGAAGATTTTGTCATCTATATGAAGAGCGAATTCCTTGATGCCGTTTACTTCCAGCAGAATTCTTTTGATGAAGTCGATGCGGCGGTTTCCGTTGAACGGCAGACGTATACCTTCAAGAAAGTGCTTCAGGTTCTCGCTTCTGACTTTGAGCTGAAAGACAAAGACGAGGCTCGCGCATTCTTCAACGGGCTGCGCCAGAAATTCATCGACTGGAATTACATCAAACAGGAAACCGATGCGTTTAAGAATAAAGAGAAGGAAATCGATGCTCTGTACGCCTCTAAAAAAGGCAAGGTTAATTCCGATGCGGCAGGGCTGTTCAAGGACGGTGAATGATGAACAAAGTGTATAGCAGAATTGAATCAATCACGGGAAGCGTAATTACCGTAAAGGCGGATAACGTCGCTTACGGAGAGCTTGCCGAAATTGAAACGCGCTACGGCAAATCCCTTGCGGAAGTCAATAAACTTGACGGAGATACCGTTTCATTGCAGGTTTTTGCGGGCGGACGCGGCGTTTCTACGGGCGACCACATCAAATTCCTTGGGCGCCGTATGGAAGTGAGCTTTAGCGCGGATCTGATGGGGCGTATTTTCAACGGTTCTGCCGAGCCGCGCGACAATGGGCCATCCCTTGCGGATAACCTTGTTACAATTGGCGGTCCATCCGTCAATCCGTCCCGCCGTATCATGGCGCGCAGAATGATTCGCACCGGCATTCCGATGATTGATGTGTTCAACACGTTGGTCGTTTCGCAGAAGTTGCCGATTTTCAGTATTTCCGGAGAACCATACAACCAGCTGCTTGCGCGTATTGCGATGCAGGCGGAAGTTGATGTTATCGTACTCGGCGGCATGGGACTAAAATACGACGATTATCTGTATTTTAAGAACACGCTTGAAAACGGCGGCGCCTTGTCGAGAACGGTTATGTTCATTCACACGGCGGCTGATCCGACGGTTGAATGCCAGAAGATTCCTGATTTGAGCCTTGCGGTTGCCGAGCAGTTCGCATTGCAGGGAAAGGATGTCCTCGTTTTGTTGACAGATATGACGAACTATGCGGACTCGATGAAGGAAATTGCCATCACGCAGGAACAGGTTCCGTCCAACCGCGGCTATCCGGGCGATTTGTATTCGCAGTTGGCCGCCCGCTACGAAAAGGCGGTCGATTTTGAAGGAGCGGGTTCCGTTACCGTGCTTGCAGTTACCACCATGCCGGGCGACGATGTTACCCATCCGGTTCCGGACAACACCGGCTACATTACGGAAGGTCAGTACTATCTGAAAGGCGGACGCATCGAACCGTTCGGCTCGCTTTCCCGCCTGAAACAGAACGTCAACAACAAAACTCGCGATGATCACCGAGCATTGATGGACGGTATGATTCGCTTGTACGCAAATTACAAAGACACGTTGGAAAAGAAGGCGATGGGCTTTATGATGAGCGCATGGGATGAGAAGTTGCTTGCATTCGGCAAGGAATTTGAAGCGGAAATGATGGACCTTTCAAAGAACATTCCGCTTGAAGATGCGCTTGACTTGGGCTGGAAGATTCTTTCCGATTGCTTTGAACCGAATGAAACGGGAATCAAGTCCGACTTGATCGAAAAATATTGGCCTAAAAAGAGTTGAACCAGAGGTTTTTGAATGGCAAAAATAAAGCTGACGAAAAATGAGCTGAAAGTGCAGAAGGATGCGTTGAAGATGTTTCAACGCTACCTTCCAACGCTCACGCTCAAAAAGCAGCAGCTCCAGACAGAAATTCGCACAATCGACAGTAAGGCGCGGGAAGTAAGAGCGCGGCGCGTTGCGCTGGAAAAGGAATTTCAGGAATGGATTTCCGTTTTCGGCGAAGCAGATGCCTTTAAGCCCGGTATGGTGAGCGTAAGCAACATCAAAAAGGGTTTTGGGAATATTGCCGGCGTTACGATTCCCCTTTACGAAGGCGCGGATTTTTCCCGCGGCGACTATGACTTGTACGAAACGCCGCTGTGGATTGATATGGCTGCTGACCGGATGGAAAAGGCTCTTTCACTTGATTTGGAAGCGGAGGTGCTTGATGAACAAGTGCGGCTGCTTTCAAGAGAATTGCGCGTTACAACGCAGCGGGTGAATCTGTTCGAAAAGGTCAAAATTCCTGAGACAAAGGCGAATATAAAGAAGATTACCGTTTATTTAGGCGATGAGCAGGTCGCAGCGGTTGTTCGCAGCAAAATATCGAAGAAAAAATTGCAGGCGGCTGCAAGCATGAAAGAGGAGGCTGAAGCATGATCGTTCCTATGAAGAAAGTCTCCATTGTGGTTTTGAACAAAGAGCGGAAAAGCGCCCTTGAACAGCTTAAAAAAGCGGGAGTGGTGCATATTGAAACGCTTGAAGGAGCTGGAGAGCAGCTTGCTTCCTACAAGGAGCAGAGGGCAAATACAATTGCCGCCGCTTCGATTTTGGGAGAAATAAAAACTCCCAAAAAGCAGGCGGCTCCAGCAAAACTTTCAAATGAAGAGGCTTTGCAGAAATGTACGCATATTCTTTCGCTTTCCGAGCAAAAAAAGAAGTTGCAGGAAAATATTTCGTCTAATACGGCCGAGCTTGAGCGCTTTGCATTTTGGGGCGATGTAATTCCTGCTGATTTCTCCTATCTTAAAGAGAAAGAATTGTGCTTACGGCTGTTCGAGATTCCGGAAGATAAATACGCGCTTATCGATGATACGATACGCACTATAACAGTGAACCGCGCCAAAAAAACGGTACGCTTCCTTTTATTGGGCTGCGCCGAAGGCCGTCCAAATGGGTTGCCGCCGGAAGCCTTTGAAGTTTCGCTGCCGCCGCTTTCTACTCTGGAATTAAAAGAGCGCATTCGGCAGGATGAAAAAGAAATTGAGCGTATTGAAGCAGAGCTTACTCAAAATGCCGTTTATTTGAAGCAAATCGAAGCGTTCGGAACAAAACTGGACAATGATATTCAGTTTGAAACGGTTTATTCGGGTATGGGGAAGGAAGACGGCGGTAAAACAACTGATCTGGCATGGATTTCGGGATTTGTTCCAGTGGACAGCCTTTCCGTACTGAAGCAAACCGCTTCCGCTCACGCGTGGGCGCTTGCGGTGTCTGAGCCGGAGGAAGAAGATAATGTTCCGACGAAGCTCAAGAACAACAAGCTGGTCAGTTTGATTTATCCGCTTACGGACTTTTTAGGTACCGTACCGGGTTATCGCGAATACGATATTTCCGGCTGGTTCCTGCTGTTCTTTACGGTGTTTTTCGGAATGATCTTTGGCGACGGCGGCTACGGTTTGCTCGTTACCGCAGCAGCTCTTATCATGCTGATAAAAGGAAGCGGTAAAAAGTCCGCGTCGCCGGCAGCCGGCTTGATGTTGCTGCTGGGACTTGCAACAGTCGTTTGGGGATTAGTAACCTGCACGTGGTTCGGACTGCCGCCAGCTGCATTGCCAGCGTGGTTGACATCTTTGAGCATTCCGCAGATTTCTAATGCCTATGCTGATGTGCAATGGTTGCCATTCTGGTCAAACGACTTGTCCAAAGGTACGCTGACAAGCGCACAGAATATGCAGATTTTCTGTTTTACGTTGGCCTTTGCGCAATTATCCGTTGCGCACTTCAAGGGCATGGGGAGATACATACGGTCGCTGAAATTCTTCGGGGAATTTGGCGCGCTCATGCAACTATGGGGGATGTTCTACGTCGTTCTTTCAATGGTTGTCAGTTCCTCCGTATTCGCCTTTGATGAAGTGATTTATGGAGTTCCGATTGGAAAAGTATCCATTATATTGATTGCCGCGGGCTTCGCGCTTAGTTTCGTATTTGCGAATTATGACGGAAGCGTTGCGGAATCAATTATGGCGAGCGTGAAAGGAATTATTTCCGTCCTGCTGGGCGTAGTAAACATATTTTCGGATATTGTTTCTTACATACGTCTCTGGGCAGTTGGACTTGCAGGCGCTGCAATTTCGAATACGGTGAATGAGATGGCCGGCCCAATTTTTGGGCATGCAATTTTGTTTGCCGCTGCGCTGCTCCTGCTTGTATTCGGACATGGACTGAATATGGTTTTGAACCTGCTTTCAGTTATTGTTCACGGAGTGCGTTTGAATACGCTGGAATTCTCAACGCATCTTGGAATGTCTTGGTCGGGATTTAAGTATGCCCCGTTCAAAGACTGATTGAGTATCTGCGCCGCAGATTAGATTATTGAAGACTACGTGTCTTTACGTTATGAAATTAGGGATTCTTAGTATTTTAAGAGCCCAAACTATAAAAACGGTTACTTTAAGGAGTTAATTATGGATTTTGGAATGCTTGGTGCTGCTGTTGTTATGGGAATTGCGGCGGTTGGTTCTGCAATTGGAATTGGAATTGCGGGTCAGGGAGCAGTCGGTGCGTGGAAGCGTTGTTATGTGAATAATAAACCAGCGCCGTTTATCCTCACAGTTTTTGCAGGTGCGCCGCTTACACAGACGATTTACGGATTCTTGTTAATGCAGCAAATGATTGCCTCCGAAAAATCTGCCGGTTTTTTGTTGGGCTTGGGCATTGCAAGCGGCTTTGCAATGATGTTTTCCGCTATTGCGCAGGGTAAAGCTGGAGCCGCCGGTTCCGATGCGCTTGGCGAAACCGGAAAAGGATTTGCGCAGTACATCATGGTTGTCGGTCTCTGCGAAACTGTTGCGCTCTTTGCAATGGTATTCTCAATGATCGTCTGCTAATTCATTTGACAAAACGGTACCGTCCGATGCAATTCGGACGGTTTTTTTATTTATAAAGTTTGAGTCGGCAAATACCAAAATATGTTCACGTTTCGTTGACCTGTATTCGGCAATATTTTATACTCCTGCAATATTTTTTTCGAGAGGCGGCGGCATGGCTTTTTATTTTAGCGAACCTTCCCATACGTTTGACGAATATTTACTCATTCCGGGATACACTTCGGCGGATTGCATCCCGAAAAATGTTTCTCTTCGTACGCCGATTGTACGATACCGTAAGAAAGATGGCGAAAAACCGCCGCTTTCGATAAATATTCCGATGGTTTCCGCCGTCATGCAGTCTGTTTCTGACGACCGCCTTGCGGTTGCCCTTGCCAAAGAAGGCGGCATTTCCTTTATTTTTGGTTCGCAAACACCGGTCGATCAAGCGATGATGATTGCGCATGTGAAGATGTACAAGGCGGGCTTTGTTTCTTCCGACACGAACATTCGGCCGGATCAGACGCTTGCGGAGTTGGTTGAAAAAATCAAGCTGACGGGGCATTCGACTGTCGCTGTTACCGAAAACGGGACACACAACGGCAAGCTGGTCGGCATTATAACGGAACGAGACTACAGACTCAGCCATTGTTCGCCGGATGCAAAAGTGCGCGATTACATGACGCCGCTAGCAGATTTGGTGATAGCCGATTCAGGCGTAACGCTTGAAGAAGCGAACGATAGTATATGGAAGAATAAGATAAATCAGTTGCCGGTCGTTGATAAAAATGGCAATTTGCAGGCGCTGGTATTCAGAAAAGATTATGCGACGCATGAAGAGCATCCGCTTGAACTTTTGGACAGTCAGAAGCGTTATATCGTAGGGGCTGGCATAAATACACGCGATTACATGGAGCGAGTGCCGCTGCTTTTGGAAGCGGGAGCAGATATATTCTGCCTAGATTCTTCGGAAGGCTTTTCCGAATGGCAGGCGCGCGCGCTTAAAGAGTTACATCAGGCGTATCCCGGTATTAAAATCGGAGCAGGCAATGTTGTTGATGCAGAAGGATTCCGATTTTTAGCGGAAGCGGGAGCGGATTTTATAAAAATCGGCATCGGCGGCGGTTCGATTTGCATTACGCGAGAGCAAAAAGGTATTGGACGCGGACAAGCAACTGCTGTCATTGATGTTGCTGAAGCGCGAGCGCGTTATTTTGAGGAAACTGGCATATATATTCCGCTCTGTTCGGATGGCGGCATCGTCCACGACTATCACATTACGCTTGCGCTTGCGATGGGGGCGGATTTTGTGATGCTCGGCCGCTATTTTGCCCGTTTCGATGAAAGCCCAACGAACAAGCTGATTGTAAACGGCAATTATGTCAAAGAATATTGGGGCGAAGGTTCCAATCGTGCGCGTAACTGGCAGCGGTACGACTTGGGCGGTTCAAAAAAAATGGCATTTGAAGAAGGTGTTGACAGCTATGTTCCGTATGCCGGCAGCCTGCATGACAATGTTCAAATGACCGCAAGTAAAGTCATTCATACGATGTGCAACTGCGGCGCACGCAACATCGCAGAGCTTCAGGAAAAGGCGAAGCTCACCCTTGTCTCTCCTGCGTCAATACGCGAAGGCTCCGCACATGATGTAATTGTAAAAAATACAAGTATCCGGGCAGAATAGTTGCGCCACGGATAGAGCAGCCATTCTGCTAGCATGAAAAATAGCGAGCGGTGTACAGCAAGTACGCCGCCCGCTATATCGCACCTTGTAGCCCCCGGCTGCTCAGGCCTTTTCCCAACCGACAATACTTTCATTGCAAATACTGGATGCCGCCAATCAATTGTACTGGTCATGCACACAGAAAACGTAACATTATATGCCGCATGAAAGCAATTCCGCCTACAGAAAACTTGTCGGAGGGCGATTTGTTATTCGGCTATTATTTTACGAAAACAAAAAGCACGGAGCCGCCAAGCAAGTACAACAGAGATTCGGCAGCCCCGTGCAAAAAGGAGGTAATATTTATGAAAACGTAAGTACTATACTATATTATTTTGAAAGCTGCAAATAAATCTGATCGGCAAGCCCGAAACCTGCATTCTTCGTCATCGCAACGCTATATTCATCGAACAGCATATCTTCGTACATTTCTCCGGCAAAACCGCCGCCATTCAAAGCTGACTTCGATACCGTATTGCGCATTGCAGAAACCATTTGCTTTACAAAGTAAGATTCAAGCTGTAAGGCTTTCTCGTAAAGCTCACTGGTTCTATCAACCGTGCGCGGCGGTATGTTCGGATTCGCTTGATTTGCCGCAGCTCCCACCGGCCGCGCAGCCGTGCCGTGCGGATTAATACCCATTGCATCAAACCCTGTCGAAAAATCTCCCGCCAGCCTATCATTTTTTGTAATTTGAGAACTTGAAAGGGTTGATTTATTCTTCGACTGAATTTTATTCAGTAATTCGGAGAATTTACCATTCTCATTGTTCAGACGCGCCGCATGCAATGCTCCATCGCCTCTTGTAATCGAACTTACCGAATCTATCGTCATCTCACACCCCTTGCAGTTCCGCCGTTTATCTACGGCTTTATACGATTATTGAACATTTTATAAAAAAATAAAAACGATTCAATTATTGCGATTCTCTAAACTGGAAAGTTTATCGCTTCAAGTTCACCGCAGTGCTGAGCATATTATCCGACGTTTGGATCGCCTTACTGTTGAACTCATAAGCGCGTTGCGCAACAATCATCCGCACCATCTCATTGACAACGGAGACATTTGACATTTCGAGGAACTTATGCCGCACCTCGCCCATGCCTTCAAACCCCGGCCGCCCCGCAATCGCCCGACCGCTCGCATTTGTTTCTTTAAAAAGATTATCGCCGTCCGCGCTTAAACCAACCGCATTCGGAAAGCGGAACATTTCGATTTGTCCAACTTCTACCGGATCATTGCCGCCGTTGACTTTTACCGACACCCGCCCATCCTGCGTAATCGCCATTGTCGATACATCATAACCTTCCGGCAGAATAATTTCCGGCTGAACGCGGAGACCATTGGAATTCACAAGCTGCCCGTTAGCATCGACTTTGAACGAGCCGTCGCGAGTATAGGCGTAGCTGCCGTCAAACTTCTGTACACGGAAAAATCCTTCGCCCACGATTGCAACATCGGTATCAACACCGGTGCTTTGCAACGAGCCCTGCTTCATCACCCGCTGCGTTGCCGCAAGTTTTACGCCAGAGCCTTGCTGAATGCCGACCGGCGTTACCGTGTCTTCCGTTGCAGGCGTTCCGGCAAGCTTTATATCTTGATAGATAAGGTCTTCGAACTCAACTCGCTGCTGCTTAAATCCGGTTGTGTTTACGTTTGAAAGATTATTAGAAATTGCATCCAGATTCGACTGCTGGCCGTTCATGCCCGTCGCCGCCGTCCAAAGACTTCTCACCATATTATTCCTCTCTTAAAATGCTTCCGTTTGCTATTTGCTGTATATTGCGGTTCTTGACCAGAGCGTTCCCATCATCGAATCTTCGCTGGTTATGGACTTCTGGTTCGCCTCATACGCGCGATTGACTTCAATCATGCGTACCATTTCATTTACCACGTTGACATTGGATGTTTCAACATATCCCTGCAAAAAACGCGGCCGCTCGCTGCCTTCCGCAATATGCGCTTCTCCGGCAATTTCATTGGTGTTAAAAAGATTCTGCCCAACTTTTTTCAGATACCGCTCATTATCAAAGCGCACAACCTTGAATCTGCCGATTTCTTCATTTGTGTCGGCCGCATAGAGAACGCCGTCTTCATTGACTTTGAAACGGTCGTCGGCTACGCGGATGTAGCCGTCTTCGCCCAAGACCGGATAGCCTTCTTTTGTTTCAAGGATGCCTTCTTTGCCGATTAAAAAATTGCCGTCGCGGGTATAACGCTCGCCGTAAGGCGTCATCACAGAGAAAAAACCCTTTCCACCGAATGCAAAATCAGTATTAGAATTCGTTGAGCGGAAGGAGCCTTGTGTAAACTCCGTGTAATTCTCATTTGTTTCGACCCCTAAGCCGAGTTTTCCGATGATAGGAGCGGCATCCGCAGAACCGAACGGAGTTTTGTACACGCCGTCAGCATTGGTGCGCCTGAGCAACAGTTCTGGAAACGCCTTGCTAACGGTAACATCGCGCTTATATCCTGCCGTATCGACATTCGCAAGATTATTCGCAATCGTATCAAGTCTATTTTGCTGCGCGTTCATGCCGCTTGCGCCGGTGTAC
Organism: uncultured Treponema sp.; assembly: GCA_963539665.1. Lineage (GTDB taxonomy): Bacteria > Spirochaetota > Spirochaetia > Treponematales > Treponemataceae > Treponema_D. The sequence continues at coordinate 66,303 of CAUTOX010000001.1, read as the reverse complement.
CAGCCTCTGACCATCTTCTACCATCCTTATCGTCTGCTCCGCGCAAATCTTTCCGGACGCATCCGCATTCAGTTTCTTCAAAACGGTTCCGGCCGGACGATTTATCTTCCATTACCGAAACGCCGTTTCTACACGGCGAAAATAATGCTCTCGCCGCAGAAAATCTTGTTTTCATTATCGGAAACTTAAAATCCCAGTTTAGCGGTTTTTATGCTCGGAGCGAGAACGTGGCAGCAAAAATCGGAGCCGCCGCCCCGAATCCGCAAGTTCTTTCAATAATATGCGTTGGCCGTCTGTCGTACTCGGCGCAGCCTTCTAGCGCATCCGCGCAATGCCGGTTATAATGCCGCCAAAACGAATCGGAGCGAGCGCGAGACAGGATACCGCTGTAACAAATCGGCGGATTACGGCTTATACAATCGACGGCGCTTGCACGGCGCCAACAGCGCGGCAGAAGCAACCGCACAGAGAGGCGCGACTGATTTTTCTGCGGGGTCTATTCATGCGGAGGGGGAATATCCCGATGCGCTTGTCGGGGCGGAGATTCGCGCAATAAACCTGTTCGGCCGCCTTCATTTTTGAACAGGCACCTTGAAATGCGATTTGAACTCGCCGACCTGTTTAACAGCGCAGTCATCGAATAAGTCTAAGGAACGGTACATGAAAGGCAAAACCGGTTTTGCATCACTCAAAATATTCAGTTTTTTCCTCCCCTTTATCATTGTAACTTTTCCGGCTTGCGATTCATGGATGAAAAGCGACGGCTTTTTTGAGGACATTGAACAGCAAGTGAAGGTTGCCAATGCGCGTGAACTTTCCGTATATATCCGGCAGTCTTCGATAAAGCTCGGAACAACGTCGCCGGCGGGCCAATCCATTCAGAAAATCGACATCCCCTTTCCGATTGCGGCAACCATGACGAACGAATACGGCTTTTACCGGTGGGCGGCTTTTTCTTCCGAAGATTTCGATAAAAACGGCAGCGATTACAAAATCCTCTTTACCGATCCGGCTGCGCCAATCGCCGAATACGCAGAATTACCGCCGTCCGTCGTTAGTTTTGCAAAGCCGACTGCCGCAGTAACAACGGCGACCATTAAAACCGCTCGCAATGACATCGTTATCGTCCCTGTGTGCACGGAACGTTCCGCCGTGCAGATTTCCATTCCGGTAAACGGCCAGCGGAATGTCGTCCGCAACGCCGCGCTCCGCGTCAATTTCTCAAAACCGATGAACGCCAATACCTTCAAAGAAAATATCACCGTTACGCAGAGCACCTCAAAGGTTACGGCGGAAGGTTTGGACTTCGACGTAAAAGACGTAACCAAGCTTTTTTATGGGCCGGTTCTCAGCGCGAACAAGCGGCTCGTTACGCTGCAATTTAAAGCGGATGCCGCAGGAATGCTCAATTCATTTGCCGCCAATGCGCACATTGCCGTAAAGTTTGCAAGCCGCATCGAAGATTTGTACGGCTACAAACTTTCGGATAACGTTCTGTTGGAATTCGACTGCGGAGCCTCGTTCGATACGCTTTCGCCGATTATTAAGGCGATGACCGCAGGTACGGACGACTGCCGCAGGTTTACCAGCGTAGAAACCGGCGAATCGCAGAACGCTGCACATGACATCCGCGACGGCTCCTTCCCGTCCGCGCTGCTTACCCGCCGCATCAAAAAGCAGCTTCACCTGTACGTGTATGCCGAAGACATTGCAGATTCATCGACGACCTCTATCGAAGGCGATGTTGTCCTGCTCGGCGTAAAGGCGGCCGCGCTGACGGACAAAGAGGCGCAGCCGCTCGAAAAGCGGGAGCTGCCGATTACGTCGCAGAGCTACACGGCTGGACGGAATAGCTCCAGCTTAAAAGGAAATTTTTCCGATTTGGTGAACGGCATCGCCGGCGCATCAACGACCGGCGGTTGCTTGTTCGATTACAACATCGGCGCGCTCCCTGACGGCATCATAAAAATCGACGTGTGGGCTGTTGATGCAGTCGGAAACTCAGGGCTTGATGCCGATTATGAGGCGCATTCCAACGGCTACAAATCGATTTTCGTCGTAAAGGACACCACTCCGCCTGCCGTTACCCCCGATCAAATCGAATCAAAATCGCCTGCCGCCCGCTACGGCTGTTACAACGCCCAGACGCTCCCCTCTTTGCAATTCGGCCCCAAAGAAGACGGCGGCATTACCGATGCGGGGGAAGAGCGGCTCCGTTCAAAATCGGTACGCTGGCTCTTCCGCTTAACCGACAGCGCAGGCTGGACGGCGGAACCGGATGACGAGCGATGGCAGCCTGCCGACCGCGTTTACTCCATGCCCGGCACGTCGGCGCCAGCTGCGGACGGCGCGGTTGCCGTCAGCGTTATCTTCATGGACGACCTGCATAACATTTCGAAGCCGATAAAACTCAACTCCGTGCTGTATGACAATACCGCTCCGCGGCTTGGGAAGTTGTCATGGACGGACAGCAGCGGCAAAGAGGCGCCCGGATTATGCTCGTCAAGCGTTTTGAAGGACGTACAGCTAAACATTCCGTTTACCGAAGCAATGTCGGGAATCAAAATGCTCCGCGTTACCGTTACGGGCAATGTTGACGCGGGGCATCGGCCGTTTACCGCCGACAATTTCGAAATTAAATACGCAGCGGCGGGGAGCAAAAACTTTTCCGTTATTCCGCCTTCCGAATACGTCATTTCCGGCAACGAGATTGAATTCAATGCAGCCTACCGGAGCGGGACGTTTGCGCTTTCCGCGTTAACCGTAGGCGCTGCGGAAGGCCGATACCGGTTGCAAGCGAGCGTACTCGATGCGGCCGTGAATAATTCTGAATCCGGCGACATTTATATTTCCAACGATTCCACCCAGCCCGCCGTCAATGCCGTAAACGTGCCGCTGCTCAAGGCCAAAGACGATGCCCGCAACGTGTGCGGCGCGGTAAAACGGACGCTCGACAGCGCGGACATCAATCCGTTCGGCTTGGATGCGGAGCAAACCGGCGAAAGTTACTGGCTTTCCGATGCTTGCTTCGGCGGCGAGTTCGGAAAAACGCCGGAACGCATTCCGCTCACCCTTTCCGTAACGGAAAAATATTCGGGAATTAAAACAATTACATTTACCGGCGACATCAGATGCACTGGCCGCACGACGCTCCGCATAGAGCGGACGAAGGAAGCGCAAAAGTCGCTGGTAAAGGGATCGGACTTTACCGTATCGAATGACGGACGGACGCTCACATTCACCAACGCGAAAAGGCCTGAACTTGTCAGCGATGCGCCGATTCTCCTGTATTTTGACAACATGACCGTTGAGCATTGCGGAGACGGCGCGAAAAACAGCGTGAACGTGCAGCTCACCGACTTTGCATCGAACGCAAGCGAGGAGGCAGCCGGACGGGATATATTTGCAGCGAATGCCGCGGCCGTCAGCCGACTGGAAGTTGCGGATCGCGGAGGCGGCGCAAAGTCTACCGGCGCGCACATTGACGGAACCGATGCCGCAGCAAACCGCACCGCCGCGGCAGGTTACACGAACGAAGATACCGTCAACGCAATCATACTGTTTGAGGAGCAGCCTGCGGGGGCGGGAACGAAGACGCTCTCGTTTACCGGACTCAAAGCAACGGCGGCGACAAAGCTTTATCTTGAAGGCGAATCCGCGCCGGTCGCAGGGACGCGCCTTGCCGAAGATGCGCTGACGCTTGCCGCCTCTTTCATCGGAAAACGGACATTTGTGCTCACCAATCTCCGGCTTGGCAACAAAGATGAGGCGGAAGCGGCGGAAGGCATTTACGCCGTCTCGCTTAAAACGGAAAGCGAAACAGGACGCGAAGCTGCCGGAGGTTCGGCAAAAATTCGCTACGACCGCACGGCTCCGTATTGGGACGCTCCGCTGTGCGCGCTGACGGCAGCTCCTCTTCCAAGCGGGTTACGGAGCCGCATTTATCCGCTCGGCGCAGAAGGCGGCCTTGACCTGACAAACGGAAAAGCCGTAAACAAAGACGGCGAAATTATCCGCTATTACTACAGCGCAACAACGGAGAAACCTGCGCACTACGACAAAGCGGCCTATACAGCTGCCAGTTGCGGCATCGTTCTGAAAATCGCTTGCCGCGATGATGTTATGCTGGACGGCGGCGGCGAAGATGCGTTCGGCTGTTACTCCGTGTACCGTTCGCCATCCGGTCAGGACGCGCAGCATATTGACGGCGCGTTTGTCATTCGGCATGGCAAGCGGAACGATAAAGACGCGAACGGCAAATACGCGCAGCACGGTTCGGATGCGTGGGAGTATTTCGGAGCCGTGCGCGAATCGCTCTTTAGCGTCGCCTTCCGCGATCGGGCGGGCAATGTTTCTCCGGCGCGGAGTTTCCATGTCGTTGCCGATATGCACATGGAAAATACGGTGAAAACCGGCGCGGCCGCGCTCCCGCTTTCCAAAACGCTCCGCTACTACGAGCCGGTTGCCGGTTACCGCATCAACACGTTCCCCTCCGCTCCCGATGTGTATACGAATGTGTTTTCATACCGGCCGAATAGTTCGGCTGATAAGCGGATGCGGATTGAATATCACCTGAACGAACTATTCGAAGGCCGCCGCTACACGTTTGCTGAAGCCGTACCGACGGCGGAGCAATCGGGGCTTGCGTATTATGCAATCAGCGGCAGTGAAAGCTCTGTGCCGACGCGCGTTGCCGAGGACGTTCCAACCGCATGGAACCAGTGGATTCCATATGAAAAAGGCGCCGGATGCATAACGGTCTACCCTAATGCCCGCACAACCGGCGGCGGTCAACGCTGCTTCCTGCATCTGAAAGACAACTGCGGCAATACCGTATCTTTGCCGATCCGCACATTTGAGCACGAACGCGCAGGAATCGACGAAAAGTTTGCAGCCGATGCGGATGCGCCGTCGATTCACGGCGCATTCCGGTACGTCGATGACACCGATGCGCATGAAAAAGACGGAACGCTCAAAATCGACCAAAGCGGAACGCGGCCGGTCAACCGGTACACGTCGGCGGCGCAGTTCAGCGCAACGCTTTCCGACGGCCATTCCTTTACGCGCAATGCCGCAAATCACCACGGTACAGAAAACGCATACGCACTGCGCACCTTGATGCTTGCGCATAACGCCTATTCGGAAGACATCTTGAGCGAAATTGACATACTCCGCTATTCCGCCGGCGCATGGTCGTATTGGACCGCCGCCCAAGCCGGCGAACACATCGCCATCCGCCACTCGTACCCTGTCGGGATTACCGCGAAATATCTCTACCTCATCGTAGAAGACGCAACCGGCAACCGCCGCGCCGTCCAGCTCACCAACAGCCCCGACTTTACCCCAAAAGATACCGTCTGGACGCATCGCCACAGCTTGCCGTAAGCGGGACGGGCGGCAAAACACAGCCGCATAGATTACGCGGTCAGCCGTCCGCCGCACGTTTTGCCGGTTACAAAACGTGTAAGCGGGGCGTTCATGCAAGCGCAAGGCGGGCAGGCAAAGCTGTTTTCCGCGGCGGAATAGACCTATTCGATAACTGCGTTTTCGAATAGGGAGACGAGTTCTAAATCGTACAAATAGCACGATTTAGAACATCGCATTTCAAGATAACCTGTTCAGAAACGGAATTTTCCGAACAGGTTTAATATTTGCTGCAGCCGATAGCGAAAGACGCGGCATCGCGCAAGGCGGAATACCGGCAAGCACGCGGCGGAGCTTGCATTCGGATTTCTGCCGGTCTGCCTTCTCGTTGATACGGGGGACGGCGACAGAACCAACGGCTCCTTGACAATTCTGTTTGAAGCGCCTACGCTCCGGACGCGAATCATGGCGTATTGCAGCGGTATGAAAACTTTTTAAGAGGGAAGTCTATGCAGGATAAACAAATCGCGATACAGGAAATGCTTTTTTCTCTGCAAGATGCGGCGTACAAGGATTTCAACAAGAAGCTTCTTCCGACGATTGATGCGGCATCGATGATTGGAATTCGGACGCCGGCGTTGAAAAAGCTCGCAAAGGAGATTTTTCGGGCGGAACCGGAGCTTGCCCGATCTTTTATGCAGTGTCTGCCGCACCGGTATTTTGAGGAAAACAATCTCCATGCGTTTCTCATCGAAAATATCAAGGATTTTGATGCAGCCATTCGGGAAACGGAACTGTTTTTGCCCTTTATCGACAACTGGGAAACGTGCGATCTTTTTGCGCCGCCGGTTTTTAAAAAGCATCCTGATGCTCTGTACCAAAAGATACTTGAATGGCTCAAATCGCCGCACACATACACTGTCCGCTATGCAGTCGGCGTGTTGCTTTCAAACTTTCTTGATGCGCATTTCAAGCCGGAGATGCTGGTACTTGTTTCAAAAATTCAGTCGGATGAGTATTACGTCAAGATGATGATTGCATGGTATTTTAGTTTTGCGTTGATTAAGCAATACGAAAGCGCAATTCCCTACCTCGAAAGACCGGTGTTCGAACCGTTTACCCACAACAAAATCATCCAGAAAGCAATCGAAAGCAGACGCATCCCTGCTGACACAAAGAGCTACCTTAAATCGCTGAAGGCGCAACGGCCGTAATGGCTGCCCGCAGTGCATACTGGGGGGCGACATCGCACGTGTGCGGCGGTGTCTTTGCCTGCGGCATATCGATGCAGCTTCGTCTTGCAGCTTGTCCCGCAAGCACCTTCGCGCAATGGGGGAAGGCGGCTCCCGCGAAAACACGCTGATGGCAACCGCCGCACGCCCGAAAGCCCCGCATTCTGCGGCTGTGTTCTCTGCTGCTTTTACAGCAAAATATGATGCGGAAACCTGCAAGATGAATCTCTCAATATTGACAAAAGAAACGAGTTAGCATAAACTAACTCCAACTGAGAGAGCCGGTTTTCCGGATGCCGATAATGCGTTTCGGCGGTATGTATGGATTTAGGGGCAGGCAGAATGATAAAAAATAGTCATAGTGTAAGATCTCTTTATTCTGCCTGCCTTTTTTATTAGGCAATTTTAGCTAAGCCAGCTGAAGTAGAATACAGAATCAAAAAGTACCGGGTTTGAAATGGCGGGATATGATTTTCCCTGAGAAAAGTCAGATTCTTTCAATAACTTGTATCCCGCCATTTTTTCCAATGCAGGATTTAAGGATAGAGTATGGACTTTGACGGAACAATGATGCGATACGGAGCGCCTGCACTATGCGGAATAAAACCTGCATCGCTTTTTTCCATGAGAATCGATGTCTATGAAGGCGGATTGAAAAAAATTGAATTATGGAAAATGTTCTGTGAAAAATTAGGAGTTTTTGTAATTCCCATTCAGAAATATGACGATAGGGTATTACTTTTTCTCTACAACAGGCGGCAGATAGCGCTTGCGCTCGGCGACAAGAGTATACAGGACTACCTTTTATGCAAAGAATATCCGGTGTACAACGGAATTGAGGCGATTATCAATACATTGATGATGCGTCTGTTGCTTGCCGAGCAATTCCCCCATGAAATCGGGGTATTCTTAGGCTATCCGCTTGAAGACGTGGCGGAGTTTGAGAAAAATGAGGGAATGGGTTTTAAATACAGCGGTTACTGGAAGGTGTATGGAAACATTTGCGAAGCAAAACAGCAAATGACACGCTATCGGGAATGCAGCGATTATTGTATGAGATTAGTTGCCGGAGGTATGTCAGTTCTCTCGGCGGCTCAAAAATATAGAAACATGATGACGGAGGTTTGAAATGAAAAAGGCAGTTGTATATGCATCAACAACAGGTAATACGGAAGCGATGGCAAATGCAGTGTGCGAAGGGGTTAAAAAGTCCGGTGCGGAATTAGTGTTTTCTACAGCGGATTCTGCGGATGCCGATGCGGTTCTTGCGGCCGATGTACTGATTCTCGGCAGCCCTGCAATGGGTGATGAAGTGCTTGAAGACTCTATGGAAGAGTTTTTTACTTCCATTGAAGGCAAGCTGAGCGGCAAGAAAGTTGCCCTGTTCGGCTCATACGATTGGGGCGACGGTCAGTGGCTCCGCGATTGGGCGGCGCGGGTGAGCGCAGGCGGCGGCACGGTGATAAACGGCGATGGCCTTGCAGGAAATCTCATGCCGGATGATGCCTGCGTTGCAGAATGCATTAAATTGGGTGAAAGTGCGCAATAATTAATCTGTTCTCCTTAATTTCGGTAGGGCGTTCTCTGCCGAGGTGCAAATCATAAACTACAAAAAGTCCCCGGCTTTTCCACAGGATTCATGCAGTACAGGCTCCTTATGTACTTGAATCCTGTGTTTTTATTTGTGCGGAAGATTTTATACCTCAGCGGACTGCATTGGGAGGATTTTGAAGATGTCGCATACTTCTTCATTGCAGTGCATTCCTTAACGCGGCATAAAAAGTGTGCTATAGTGCAAATATGAAAAATGATTTGATTTTTGAACGTGAGCGGCTTATATCGTCCGCGTTCATTGACAGCTCTTTGCGCCTTGGCATTGCGGAAGCGGCGCTGCTGATGCAGGATAATTTGACCGAATGTTTTTCTCATCTTCAGTGCGATGGAATCCTATACCGCGAAAAATATAACGCATTCTGGGTTTTCACCAAAATGAAGCTTACATTCACGGAGCGTCCCCGCTGGCTGCAATCGGTTAAGATTGCAACTTTTCCGGTCAGCAATGAGGGGATGCGGACAAATATAAATACGGCGATGTACCGCGAAGACGGAATGTTGCTGCTGGCCGCAAATCTTGAAGCTTGCGCGCTCGATCTGACAACGCACCGGCCGATAAAACTTGCGTCCCTGCCCTATCCTACCGCCGATTTTCCCGAACCGGTATTCACCGAGCCGTTCGAGCGATTCGGCGCGGAATTCAGCGAGCAGGAACACATCTTCGATGAGACCATCCGCTCACAGCAGATTGATATGTCCCGCCACATGAACAATATCGAATACATCAAGTGTGCGCTCAATGTTTTTTCGTATGACTTTTTGCAAAGCCATGATGTGCGCAGTATTGAGGTACACTACGCCGGTGAAAGCCGCGAAGGGCAAATCCTGCGCGTCTACCGGCACGATGAGGCAAACGACTCGCGGATTGTCATTAGAGAAAGCGGGCGGACCGTATTTAAGATGAAAATTATTTTCCGGTAGGGCGATATGTTTTCCGATACACACTTTCATTTCCATTTAATTGCAGAGCGGGCAGCTCAGGAGCCGGAGGCAATGCAGCCGGCGGAAATTCTTTCGGCGATGGCGGAGCAAGATTGCTTTTTCGGCCTTGATATTGGAACGAAGGCGGACGATTTGGCCGGACGGCTGACGCTTGCCGACAGCGCCCTTGCCCACATCAAAAATCCGGAAGTGCGGCAGAAGGCGCAAGACCTTTTATATTTTTCTGCAGGGATCTGGCCGGCCGTGGAAGACATAAAAGCGCGAACGGAGCGCGTCGCTACGCTGAAAAATCAAATTGACGCAGCAATGCAGGCGGATAATCCGTTGTTCCGAAAAATTATCGCTGTCGGAGAGTGCGGACTTGACCGTCATTGGAATAAAAACAGCGCGGATGGACGGAGCGAAACGGATTTTGATGCGGCGTTATGCGCAGCAGAGCGGGAGCTTTTCGAAATGCAGCTTGAGCTTGCGCGGAGTATGCAGCTGCCAATTATCGTTCATTCCCGCGACGCATTTCAGGAAACGCTTGAATGTATTGAAAACGTCGGATACGACAACGGCATCATCCACTGCTATTCATACGGCGCAGCCGAAGCGGCGGCGTTTTTGGAGCGCGGCTGGTACATCAGCTTCAGCGGCGCAATTACGTACACTAAAAAGAGTAAACTGGCGCAAACCGAAGAGCTGGTGCAACTTGTGCCTGCCGACAAAATCTTGTGCGAAACAGATGCGCCGTATCTTGCGCCCGCGCCGTTCCGCGGGCAGCCGAATACGCCGCTTTTAGTGCAGCACACGTATGACTTTGTTGCAAAAATGCGGGGAATTGAAACGGACGCGCTCTCTGCGGCTGTCGATGCGAATATCCGCGCACTTTTCAAGATTTGACAGAACGCAGCGCCTGAATCCCTTGCAGGAATTGCAGGAAGCATCCGGTGAACAGGAAAGATGATGCGCTTGTATGGCCGCACACTTTCTCTGCCGGAATATCCGGTGAATGAACCTGCATCCTGCGTGTGCAGGGAAAGGCCGCTTGGCAGGAATAGGAAAAGACCGGTCGGCAAAATAACCGCTGCTGCGAGTCGGGGGAACAATAGATGCTCATGGCAAAAGAACAGAACAATGCGCGAGGCATGGTGCGGCGACGCATTTTCCGCTGCACGGTCAATGGCGGCGCACGGCGGGAGGGCTTACACTCCGCATAAAATAGGCGCTCATCTTGCAAACGCAATCGATACGTGCAAGGCGCAGATGGCGCAAGCTAGAGCAGCTTAAATAATTCGGCAATGTTTTCTTTATGAATGACGAGCACGGGGCAGTTTGCGTAGGTTACAATCTCCGTGCCTGCCGTTGTTTGAATGTTGCGCCGGTACTCGTTGTCGGGGACATAAGAAGTCTTGCCGGAAACCGCGCCGCCGAGCAATATCATGTCGGCCTTAAAATCATCCGCAGCGTGCAGCACTTCCGCCCAAACGGATCCGGAACGGATTTCCGTTTCAATTTTGAGGCCTTTCGAGCCTGCAAGCTCCGTTACGTAGTCGAGATATTTCTTCCCATCGGCATTCAAGTCATTCAAATACGAATCCCGCTCCGCCGCCGTAAAAACACGCGAATTGGTCAAAAATTTTACTGCGGCCGAATCAATGACGAAGACCGCCTTCATATTTAGTTCATGCTGCTTGGCAAGAATGATGCCGTACATTGCAGCCTGCACGGACGCCTTTGAGCCGCTAATTGCGACCACGATATTTTTTACAATAGATTTCACCGTGCACCTCCACTACGGCGCGCTGCCGCTATCGCTGCGCTTCTTCAAAGCCTTCAGCACAAAAATATTTTCTCTTTCCTTCTCTTCCAAAATATTCTCAATATATTTTTTTGTTTCTTCCGTTTGCGGAATCACCATTTTGTCGAGCGCGTTGACCCGACGCTGCGTTTTCTTCACTTCGCCGGCGAGCCGCCAGACAATCGTGCGGATTGAGGCCATTTGCACCAGCAACGACAGCAAATCAAAAAATCGGCTGATTACTTCATCGGTATTAGCGAAAGTTCCAAACATAGAATAAAACAACTGCTTTTGCGGAAATTTTACGTCGAGCGATGAAAAATTCATACCGCCGATTGTTACCTGTTTTTCCTGAATATCGAATTCATAATGCACTGCGCGTGAAATCCGTTCAACTTGATCGCTGCCGTCCATCATAAGCACCCGCTTGAATGCCGGATACGCCTTTTGAATGACCGCATCAATGTCCCGCTCAAGCATTTTAACTTTGTCCACCATGCGCATCAGCTCCTGCACCAAAATCTCGCGCTTTTGCTCAAGCAGGTCGTAGCCGTTCTGCGATATGGAAAGTTGCTCTTTCATCGCAAGGAGGTTGGACTTTGTCGGGGCGATATTGAATTTCGGCATAATTAACGCGCGCTCCCGTCTTTCGGAAGATATTTTTCGATAAATTCCGGTTTAATGCGGTAAAGCTCCGACGCAGGCAGTTCCGACAGGATTTTCCAGCCGATTTCAAGCGTTCGCTCAATCGTGCGATCTTCACGCTCATCCTGCGTAAAAAAATCCTGCTCCAGCTTATCGCCAAAGTGCAAGTACTGCCGGTCAAGCGCGGACAGCTCTTCCTCGCCGATGATGGCGGCAAGGTTGCGTATCGTTTTAACTTTAGAATACGCCGCAAACAGTTGACTTGCGACATTCGCGTGGTCTTCGCGCGTCATGCCGTCGCCAATTCCGTCTTTCATCAAACGCGAAAGGCTCGGCAGCCCCGACACCGGCGGGTACACGCCCTTTTGATCCAGCTCGCGATCGAGTACGATTTGGCCTTCCGTTATATAGCCGGTCAAGTCAGGTATCGGGTGGCTGATGTCGTCGTTCGGCATGGTTAAAATCGGGATTTGCGTAACGGAACCTTCAGACGATTTGATTTTTCCGGCGCGCTCGTACAATTCGGCAAGGTCGGAATACAAGTAGCCCGGATAGCCTTTGCGCCCCGGCACTTCCCCGCGCGTCGTCGAAATCTCCCGCAACGCTTCGCAATAGTTTGTCATGTCCGTCATGACGACCAGCACGTGCATTCCCTTTTCAAATGCAAGATATTCAGCGGCGGTCAGCGCACAACGCGGCGTCATAATACGCTCGATGGACGGCGCATCGGCAAAAGACTGGAACATCACAACTTTGGACAGAACGCCCGACTCTTCAAACGAATCGGTAAAAAAACGAGCCACGTCATATTTGATTCCCATGCCGGCAAAAACCATCACAAACTGCGAGCTGCCGGAACGCAGCTTTGCCTGCCGGATAATCTGCGCGGCCAGCTTGTTATGCGGGAGGCCGTTTCCCGAAAAAATCGGCAGCTTTTGCCCGCGCACCAGCGAATTCATCCCATCGATTGCGGAAATGCCCGTCTGGATAAAGTCGCGGGGGTAGTCGCGCGAATAGGGATTGATCGGGCAGCCGTTTACATCCGCCATGTCGGAGGCGATGATCGGCGGATAGCCGTCAATCGGTTCGCCAAGCCCGTTGAAGATGCGTCCCAAAAGCCCCTCGCCAACCCGCAGGCGCAACGGCTCATCTAAAAACTCGAATGTCGATGAGGCAAGATCGATTCCCGTCGTATCGCCGAATATCTGAACGATCGCCGCGCTTTCTGACAAGTCGATGACGCGGCCGGTTTTTTTTTCGCCCATTCTGTCGCGGACGCAAACCGTTTCGTTGAAAAATACGTTTTCAGTCCGGCGGACGGCAACAATCGGGCCGTCAACCGACATAACTCCGCGGTATTCTATTCCTTTCATATCGCCGCCTTGCTGTAAATGCCTTCCAGCTCGCCGAATTGCCGTTCCAGATGCAGTTCAACATCATGGATTTTGTCGATTTCATCATTGGGAATGCCGGTTTTGATGCGCACAATTTCTTCGCAGACATCGAGCGCGTTCACCTTCGTCAGCGGGCAACCGTTTTTAACAACCGAAAGCGCACGAGCATAAAATTCCATCATAAGTTCAAGAATCTTTACCTGTTTTGAAGCGGTACAGTAGCAATCAACCTTGTCAAAACCGTTCTGCTGCAAAAAACCGTTCTTAATCATTTCAGCGACCCGCAAGATCAGCCGCTCTGAATCAGGAAGCGCGTCCGGCCCGATGAGCCGCACAATCTGTTCGAGCCGCTGCTCGCGCTTAAGCAATTCCAACGCCTCGATGCGCAACGTCCACCAGCGCGGATCGTGCGCCTGCCACCAATCTTTTACTTCGTCGGCATATTCGGAATAGGAATCAATCCATCCGATTGCCGGATAGTGCCGCGCATTGGCAAGCTCGCGGTTGAGCGCCCAGAAGCAGCGGATAAAGCGTTTGGTGTGCTGCGTAACCGGCTCGGAAAAGTCCCCGCCCGGCGGCGAGACGGCCCCGATAACGCTCACGGAACCTTCGCGCCCGCACAGCGCAGTGATACGCCCCGCCCGTTCGTAAAAACTTGCAAGCCGCGTCGGAAGGTAGGCGGGGAATCCTTCTTCCGCCGGCATCTCTTCCATGCGGCCGGAAAGTTCACGCAACGCTTCCGCCCAGCGGCTCGTCGAATCCGCCATAATCGCAACGTGCATTCCCATGTCTCGGAAGTATTCGGCAAGCGTAATTCCCGAATACAGCGATACTTCACGCGCGGCGACCGGCATATTCGACGTGTTCGCGATAAGAATCGTGCGCTCCATAATGGAACGCCCCGTGCGCGGATCAATGAGTTCCGGAAACTCGGTGAGGACTTCCGTCATTTCGTTGCCGCGCTCGCCGCAGCCAATGTACACGATCAAGTCCGCATCGCACCACTTGGCAACCGAATGCTGCGTCATCGTCTTACCCGTGCCGAACCCGCCCGGAATGGCCGCCGTGCCGCCCTTACTCAATGGAAAGAAAACATCAATTATACGCAAGCCCGTTACCAGCGGCTCGGAGACTTCCAGCTTATCGGCATAGGGGCGCGGCTTCCGCACCGGCCAAAATTGCGACAATTTAATTTCCTCGTCAAATTCGGTCGCGGCGATGACATCATCGACCGTATAGTCTCCGCTCCCCTTAAATGAAGTAAGCGTCCGGCCGCGTATGTACGGCGGAACCATAATCGTCTGCGTGATGGATTCCGTTTCTTTCACCGTCCCCAGCGGCAGCCCGGGCCGAATCGGAGCGCCCGCGCGAATATCCGCAGCCGCTTCAAAATGCCAGCGTTTGTGCAAATCCAGCGGTTCAGTGTGCACGCCGGAAAGCAAAAAGGCACCGTTTTGTTCGGCTAATTCTTTGAGCGGTCGCTGAATGCCGTCGTAAATCGTGCCGACAAGTCCCGGCCCCAACCGCAGCGACAGCGGCCGCTCGTTGCAGACAACCTTTTCGCCGATGCGCATACCTGTGTCGTCTTCATATACCTGAATCGTCGCCTTACCCTTGCTCTGCCGGATGATTTCGCCAATTAATTTTTTTTCGCCGACATCAACGACATCATAGAGGCCGCAGCCGTCAAGTCCTTCGGCAAAAACAATCGGCCCTGAAATATGGGTAATTCTGCCTTCAATCATACGTTTTCAAGCCTCCCGCCGAACAAGGCCGCATACAGCTCCGCACGGTACGCATTCAGTACCGTATGGGCGAGTTCGGGAATCGTCAAACGCAGACGAACCGAACCGTCTTCTGCCTCCACGATAATCCCTTCTTTTTTATCCAACCCGCAATCGGCTTCCGGAATGAATTTATTGAATTCGGTTTCTTCATAGTGCGTAACGGTCAACCGAGAATCCAACTGCTCTTTGACGGAAGAACGGTCAAAACCGTAAAAGTAGACGCGCACCTTTTGAGACCGGAGCATATCTTCTGACTTTTCAAGTCGCTGCAACGCAAGAAGCAGGCGCTCTTTCTCGGAAACAGAAAGAAAATACGCATTGAGCGCCCGTTCAATCGATTCTTGCACGAATGAAACAAGGAAGCGTTCTTTTTCAAGCGGCAACGCCGCCTCTTTATCTTTCCGCAGCGCACTCATATCCGCCGACAAACGCGCCGCGCACTCAGCTTCCGCTTGCGCCGCCTGCCCGTCAACTGCGGCCAGAAGCCGGTTCCCCTCTGCATCCGCGCGGACAAGCAGCCGTTCGGCCTTTTTGCGCGCATCGGCAAGTATCTCTTTGTCAAGAATTTCTGTTGAACGGAGTTCTTCCATACCTATTCCTTAATTAAACCTGTACGCCGATTGCCTCACGAATGGCATCGGTAAGCGTTTTCTTGCCTTCAAGATGGCCGTTCAAGCCCGGTATTTCTACAATCAGCGGATACTTTCCCGTCTTCTGCCAATTAAACACCTCTTCTTCAATTTGAACGGCAACCGATTCGGTGAGAATCAGCACCTTCGGGACGGCTTCGACAGGAACGCCCGCTGCCCCGCCTTTACCGGTAACACGGTTGAACGCCTCGAGAATCGCCTCCCGCGAAGATGCAACCGCCCCTTCAATGCCGGTCAGCTTAAATGCGAGTACCAATTCCCTGTCGCCGATAATATAAAACTTCATTCGTGAGCCTTAGTTAAAGGATGATGATTAAAAGCGCAACCAAAAATCCCCACAGACAAATGCCTTCCGCAAGACCGACAAACGGCAGCGCCTTTCCGGAAAGCTCCGCATTTTCGCTCATCGCGCCCATTGCCGCAGCTCCGATTTTTCCGACCGCCATACCGCCGCCGATGCAGGCAAAGCCGACTGCAAGTCCCGCCGCAATATATTTCAGCGCCGATGAAGACTGCGTTTTTTCCGCCGCCGTATGCTCAGCCGCAGCATTGGACGCAGTTGAGGTCTGCGCGGCAACAGCAGCCAAGCCTATGCAGAAAAGCGCGGCAGTTAGAATAAAAATTTTCTTGTTCATACAATACCTCTGTTGATCCCTTATATTTTATTTCCATAATGAAACTTGAGCGGCATAAATTCCGTTCCGGTTTCATTAAAAAATTTCGAAAAGAATTCGTAATACTGAAGGCGGATAACCTGAATTGCAACAATCATCCCCTCAAGCATGATTACAATCGCATTCCCGGCAACGAGCACCAAAATCCCGATGCCCGCAGCTCCGCCGCATAATTCCGTCATTGTATTGATGATGTAGCCGAGAACTGCATGAGCGAGCGCAAACGCCCCGACGCGCAGAAAACTGACGGTGTTCGACATATAATTTGAAACAACTTCAATCAATTCAACGAGGCCGGTAATGACAAGCGAGCCAAAACCGTTCTCCACGGCTCGTTCCCCTTCGGCAAGCCGCTCGAACGGTTCTCCGAACGCTGCAAAAAACAGACACACGCCGATGATAACCCAATCGTACGCGGCTGGCTGGTGCGCGAACGCCGCAAGCCGCACCGCGAACGCGATGACGTACCAGAAGAATAGCGCGCCCGCAAGCCCTGTTTTTCCGAAGAAGAACGCGCCCCAGCGCTTACGCGCAACTTTATTCGCCAGATTGATGATCAGTCCGATAGAATTGATGATAAATCCAATGCCGACCGCAATCCCGAATACGGTAAACATCACTTTGATGGAATTCGGATCGGAGGACGGCATCATTTTGACGATCGGAGCGCGCGGCGGCCCGAACAGACCGGTTACAAAATGCGCAAACGGCTCAAGCAAGGCCTCCGTTGCAAAGAATTCGCCCGTAATAAGCCCCATAATAGAGCTGCTTACGCCGATTGCGATAAATATCGGAGCAAACTTGTTCCACGCGCCGACTTTAATAATCTTCTTCGCCATCAGCAAGCCCGCAAGAAGGAACACGAGCCCTTGTCCAAGATCGCCGAACATAATGCCGAACAGCAGCGTAAAGAAGACCGCAACAAATGGCGTTGGGTCAATCGTCCCGTAAACCGGCGCGCCGTAGCTGAAAATCATGCGCTCAAAACTTTGCACAAACGTTCCATGCTTGAGCTTTACCGGCACCTGTTCTTCTCCGGAAAGCACTGCCGGCACTTCAGACGGCAAGTAGGCGCGGATTGCAATACGGCCTTCCGTCAGCCGCTCCAGCTCTTTAATTGCTTCGCGACTGTTCTGGGCAGGCATCCAGCCGGTCAGCCGGTATACCATCGCGGTGGATTCCAAGCTGCTTTCTATGCCGGCGATTTGCACCCCGACCGCAAATGCTTCCAGCAACCGGATAATGAGAGCGCCGTGCGTGTCGGCGTAATTTTTCCGCTCCTCTTCAAGCAGGGCAAGCTGGCGTTCAGCCTCATCTTTTTCCTGCCGAAGCGTTTGCAGCACATCATCCGGAATCCCCTTAAAGTCCTTCGGAATTTCCATGCTGATAAAACCGGCCTTCTTCAATTCCGTGTCGAGCGCAAAATGTCCTTTTTTGGCAGTAGCCGCCAAAATCCGTGAAGAATCATCGCCAAGCGGCACAATAACAGCGCGGCTACCGATATTCTGCTTGAGAAGCGCAAGGTTTTCCGGCGGGATTTTTCCGATTTTAAGGGAAAGAAACGACAAATTTTCCAACTCGGAATAGGAAAGCCGCAGATTTGAAAAGGCAAGCGCTTCTTTATAAGCATCGCAAACGCGGTTCGTTTCATCCCGCTGCGCATCAAATCGCTTTGCAAGCGCTTCCACCGCCGTAAGAATTTTTACGGCCTCCGCGCGTTCCGCTTCCGTCGCCCGACCGGAAGTCAAGTCTCCCGAATCGCGGTCAGGCACCGCAAGGAAAATGCGCGCCTTTTGCAGCGAGCTGAAAAAATCGCTGTCAGTTTGTTCAGACGGCGCGGAGCGTTCCGTCGAAACTGCAACCGCATCATGCTTTTTGGAGCGGAACTGGAAGTCGCCATTTTTTCCGAGATATTCAATAACATCCGATATGTCCTGCTTGAGCACCATCAACTCAAGCAGACGCATTTCAGTCGTTCTCATGCCATTCCTCCGGCTCATTGTGTTTCGCCGGCAAGTCCGGCCACGTACATCGCTTCTGTTTTATCCGCATTCAATCGGATACATTCGGCCGCGGCCCTAATGCAGTTCAATTCCTGCTGCTTAATGCGGAAGAACATTGCAAGGCTGACATCGGTCATCGGGTAGCGGTGAAAGACTTTCCGCGTCTTATGCACCGCTGCGATACGCGCTTTTTGCTCAAGCCACATCGGATCGATTTTCCACGGCGCACCTTCTTCGTGAGGATTCAATAAAGCTGCAAACTTCCAACTTTTCCATTCCTCATACACATCAAGACTGCGATCCAAAACTTCCCACGCATACGCGCAAATCGGATCGCTTGCTGACGCGCTGTCCGCCGCATACAGCAGATGCGGCACAATTTGTTCGCGGGTCATTTTATAATAGACGCGCAGACGCAACGCCCAAATCATGTTGAGTATCGAATATTCGTGCTGAAAATAGCGGAGAAGCGCCTGCCCTGCATCGCCGGGAACCTCATTCAAATCCCGCCACAATATCTTGAACTCCTGAATATCCAGTTTATGCGCCAGCTCCGCCCGTCCGTCGACTGCGGGAACCGTATTGCACCACGCAAACTCAGTTCCATGCGTCAACGAGCGAATGTCCGGCCATGCTTTGTAATTAAATACGGCGTATTTTCCGAGATTCAACGGCGTATGCGGCTTCTCCCCAAGGCTCAGCGCAGAAGTAAGCTGCTTCAAATTGCCCACTTCATAACGCCGAATCAAATCCACGAGAAAACGGCTGGGCTTTTCGTAAATGTCGAGCAGAGAAAGGTATTGCTTGACGAATAAGCGGTGCGCGTCTTTTTCAATGCGATTTGCGAGCATAACCTCCGGCACAGACGGCACTTCCGACTCAAAGAGCAGCCCCCACAGCTCCGCGAGGGATTTTACTGCGAAAAGGCGTTCTGCATTCTGCCCCGCAAATGCCTTGCCAATCATACCGCTTGCTTTTGCATACACGTATGCGGAAGCGCCGGAATAGTCCATACCGCCTCCTATTGCTGCGTAAGAAGCCGTCTTAGGCATTCATTGAATGCACCGGAATCCTGTTCGGTGTTTTTTACCGCATCAACATACGCGGTGAAGCGCGATTTATATTCGGTTTCGATTTTTTGTTTTTCAGCTTCGTGCAGGTCATGATACTTTTTTACAATAGCTTCATGCTTCGCTTTAAAATCCGCATCCGCAGCTGCACGAGCTTTTGAAATCCGCGCGTCCGCTTCCGTCTGCGCCTCTTTTGCAAGCGCAGAAGCCTGAAGTTCAATTTCGATAAGATGATTAATAACACTGATTTCCGATTCTGCCATCACCGCACCTCTTTGCTTCCGCCCGCGCTTGATTATTCCGTTTCGTAATCGGCGATTACCCGTAAAACTTCGTCAGCAGTTTGCGCGGCAAGCACACGCTGATAAAAGCCCGCCTTTTGGAGGATGTTGGCGCAGGATGTAAGAATTTTTAGCCGATGCTCCGCGCTGTCGCGCTCCCCAAGAATCATAATCACAATATGGACAAGAGTATCCTGAAAGCCGGAAACGCCTATTTCCGCAGCAATGCCGTCCGCCCCATAATCGACCCCTTCACGGCTCAATCCGAGCGCGACAACCGTACTTGCAACGCAATCGCATACGGCATGGGGAACGGCAACGCCTTTGCAAATGCAAGTATTCATTTGCGCTTCCCGCAAAAGCAGCGCATCCATCGCATCGTCGCGGTCAATTGCTGGATTTTCCCGTACCAATACCTCTAAAAGCTCTGCAAAAAGCATGTCCTTATCGGTACTTTCGATATTTACAACGATTGTCTGCGGTTTTAGTAATTTACTTAACATATAGCTGCCGTCATTTTAGCAATAGATTCTATGCAAGATGCAAACTTATTCCGCTTGTTCTTGAGCTTCCGACTGCGGCTCCGCTACAGGAGTTGCTTCCGGTTCCGCCGCAGGTTCATTTTGCGCAGCCGCTTCCGCAGGAGCTGCTTCAACAGGAGCGGCCTCTTCCATCGGAGTTTGTTCCGAAGTATCCGCTTCATTTGCCGGTTCCAGCGGCGTCATCGGCACAACGGATGCTTCCGACGGCGTTTCCGCGCCTTCTGCCTTCATCCACCACTGGGAATTTTCCGCCGCTCCTTCGCCGTCCGCAGATTTTTGCACGCCTTCCGTTCCAACTGTAGGCGCAAGGTCTTCCGGCAAACGCGGCTTCTTATTGATAAGCGCGAGAGTAAATGCCGTTGCAAAAAATAATGTTACGAAAATCCCCGTCGCCTTCGTCAGTATGTTTGCTGAATGCGAACCGAATGCAGCGGTGCCCCGACCGCCTAAAAGGCCTCCCATGCCGCTGTTACCATCATCCTGCACAAGAATAAGCAGCACTAAAAAGGCACAGATAATTACAAAAGAAACCAGAAAGACAATTCCAAGGACACTCATTTTTTCAAACTCCAAAACGGCGGAATACCGTTATATTCTATAATATGATAAGTCGAAATAATAATAGAATGCGCTCATTTGGTCAACGAAATTACTTTTGTTTTATTTCCGCCGCGCATCAAGATGAATGCGCTGCATCCCGAAACTGAGGAATCTTTCTTCCGGCCTGCGGCAAAATCCCAGACGCGCCGCCCCCGCGCCGAATTCCCGCGCGCACCTTGCCGTTAAGCGCTGGATACGCGAAGAATGCAGCTACAACATCGTGCCGCGGAACGTGTTGCCGGAAAGCGCATCGATATGCACGGTAACAAACTTCCCGATGAGATTTTTGGGCGCGGCAAAGGCAACCCGCTCATCTTGTTCCGTCTTGCCGAGCAGCTCCGCCTGATTGTCGCGGCTGACGCTTTCTGCAAGGACTTGAACGGTTCGCCCCGTCCGTTTCCGCATCTCCTCCGCTGTGATCTTGAGCTGTAAATCAATTACTTCCTGCAAGCGTTCCTTTTTGAGCGCAACCGGAATCTGATCCGGCATCGTGGCCGCAGGCGTTCCGGAGCGCAGATTATAATAGTACATAAATGCCGTTTCATAGCGCACCGTTTTCATCAAGTCGATTGTCTGACGGAAATCATCGTCGCTTTCGCCCGGAAAACCGAGCATAATATCCGTTGTCAACGACACATCGGGGATTGCGCGGCGGATTTTATCTACAAGCGACAAATATTGCTCCCGCGTGTAGCGGCGGTTCATGCGGCGGAGCACCTCATTCGAACCGTGCTGAACCGGCAGATGAATATGCCGGCACAACACCGGCTCCCGCGCGATGACCGCAATCACTTCATCCGACAAATCCTTTGGATGACTGGAAAGAAAGCGCGTCCAGCCGATTGAAGACTTCGTTTCCCGCAAATGCGCCGCAATACGGCCAAGCAAGTCGGCAAAAAATACCGCGCCGCCGTTCTCGTCCGTACCCCGATACGAATTGACATTCTGGCCGAGCAAGGTGATTTCCCGCACCCCGAAAGACGACAGCGCATCGATTTCCTGCATAATCTGTGCAACAGGACGGGAACACTCGCGCCCGCGTACATGCGGAACAATGCAGTACGTGCAAAAATTGTCGCACCCGTGCATAATCGGCACAAACGCGGTAAAGGCGCCCGGCTCATAAGAAAGCGGCGCAAAAACGTACTGCTCCGTATCATCAAGCGCAACTGCCGCCGCCTTATCCCGCACCGCCTCCAAAATCTCTGAAAAACGATGCTTTGCATACGTGCCGACTACATAATCGACGCACGGATAATCCGCCTTCAACGAATTGAGCAACCGCTCCGCCATGCACCCCATCACCACAAGCGTCAGCGGCTTTGCGCCATCCTTCACATATTCCGCAGCCTGCTCAAGACTGCGGCTCTTTGCGCCCGCCTCGCCTGCCCGCAGCGCCTTCAGTCCTGCATACCAGCCCAGCCGCCCGAATATCCGGTTTTCCGCCGTCTCCCGCACCGAACACGTATTGATCACCGCAAGATCGGCAACCTGCGCACTATCCGCCTTCGTCCAACCGCGCGCAATCAAAAGCTGCTCCACCGCCGCGCTCTCGGCCGCATTCATCTGGCAGCCGTATGTTTCAAAAAAATACGTCATTCAAAATCCTTCCCGATGAAAACCGCAGCCCCATTCGCTTGCAGTTCAGCTATCCCGCATCAGAAAGAGCGGACAAGGCATCCTGCACTCATAACCTCCCCGATGAGCACCCGCGCATCGTCCCTCATTCCTGAGCCTCGCCGCGCCATACCCCGCGTACCGCACTACCGAACGCATTTCATACAAATGCTCCCGTGCCGGTTACCGCGTGTATGCGCAAACACGCCGTCCAGATGCACGGCAGGCAACAAACGCTCCAGTCTGGTCGGCCGCTCGCCGGCTCAAGCAATGCCGCTTGCCGTAAAATCGCTCGACGCGCACCAGCACGACGCGCCTCGTACAGCCGGATGCAAGATCGCGCAACCGGCAGAACGTACTGGCCGCCGCTTGCCGCAACAGGCATCCTGCTCCGAATGCCGTCCGCCGCCGCAAGCGTCTCGCCGAACACAAAACAGAGCAACCGGCAGAACGCGCTCCGCTACAGCACGGTGAAGCGGTCTACTTCGCGGACAAGGCTATCGATACTTTCTTTGTGCACTAAAGATATTTGGTTGATTTCGTGGATGGCTTTGGTGATTTGCGCGGCGCCGGAGGTCATTTCGGCAACGCTGCCGCACATATTTTCCGTCAGTGTTTGCAGTTTTGACATGCCGTTGGCAACTTCTCCGCTGCCGCTCAGCATTTCCGTCGAATCCGCTCTGATTTTATCCATTACCTGCGTTACGCTCTTGATAGCGAGCAAAATATCCGTGCTCCGCCGTTCTTGTTCGCGCATTGCAGCAACAATTTTATTTTCCTGTCCGGTAACCCGCTGCGTCAAATCATACACTTGGTCAAAAATCTTTTCCGCCTCCGCCGACGACACGGTAAGCTCCTTGATGACGGCAACCGATTCCTCCATGACAGAGGCAATCTGCCGCCCCTGTCCGCTGGATTCTTCCGCAAGTTTCCGAATCTCATCGGCAACGACGGCAAAGCCTTTGCCCGCCTCGCCTGCATGAGCGGCCTCAATCGCGGCGTTCATCGCTAACAGGTTCGTTTGATCTGCAATATTCTGAATGATTTGACTTGCTTCAAGCAGCGAACTCGACTTTTCCGCAATCTTTCCGACCAGCGCGTGCGCCGTAACCGCCCCATTCTTCCCGCCGAGCGCCTGCGAATTCATCGTTTCTATCAAATCATTGTTGTCGCCGAGCATTTCGTTCACCGTGCTAATGCTCGCAAGCATCGTTTCAATGGAACCGGCAGAAGTTGACACGTTGCTCGCCTGCTCAGCAATACTTGCGTCAAGATGTTGAATCGTCCGCATCACCCGCCCGATCGTATCCGCCGTCTCTTGCACACCGGACGCCTGCGTCATGGTGCGTTCCTTTACGTTTTCAATATTTGCCGTAATCTGTCCGGCGGATGCAGCCGTTTCGCCCATATTAATGGCAAGCTCGTAGCTGATGAGCCGCATTTTTTCCGTGTCGAGGCTGACCGTCTTGACTGCTCGGCATATTTCGGCAATCGTGCTATTAAAGAAAGCCGCAAGCTGCGCAAGTTCATCATTCCCAAATACCGGCAACGCTACCGTCAAATCGCCTGCCGCAATCCGCCTAAAATACGTTTCATGCAGGGTGCGCACGTAATTGTAGATTTTTTGCGCAAAAATCAGCCCCGGCACATAGAACACCAGCAACGCGAGCAGCCCAATAATCGTCATGTCGCGCAGCACGGTGTAGAAGGACGCAAGTACCTCCCGCCGATCAATAAAAATGAGCAGCTTGCAATGCATCTCGGCCAAATTGAATGCGTACATTTCGCGTTTTACGCCGTCAATAACGGTCGTGCGGTTCGTATTGGCTTCCGCCGCCGCAAGATGGGCAAGCTCCGTATCCTTGATGTTCATGAAATTGAATTGCGGGTGGAGCGCATCCGCAAGGATGAGGCCGTCATCCTGAACAAGCAGCGCGTACCCCGTCCGCCCGATTTTCATACCGCCGATAAAGGCGCTGAGGCCGGTTAAACTTACTTCGATACTCATGCAGCCGATTTGCCCCCCGTCCGCTCCGTCCGCCTTTTGGGAAAAACAAATAACCGGCGCGCCGATGGTTGACATATACGCTTCCGTCATAATCGGAATACCGCCGCCTTCCGTCGCCTGTTTATACCACCCGCGCTTACGCGGATCGTAGCCGGCCTTCATCACGCCGTCAAACGACGTTGCGTACCCGCCCCACTTCGTGCCGAGATATACTTCCGCAAACTCAGGAAAAACTCCTTGCACGTGCTTAAACAAAGTTACGAGCTTTTGTTCCGTTGGAGTTTTTTCCGTATCTTTTGCGGCAATATCCCGCGTCTGCTCCGAATAATTGAAAATCGTATCGTCCGCCGCCTTGACTTCCGCAGAGCCGGCAAGCATAGAAACCATCCGCTTGTTATTTTCGATAAAAAGATGAATTTGACCATTGATACTGGCAAATTGACCGTCCATGTACCCTTTAAACTGCGCCATGCTCAACCGGTGCACCCGAACGCCGACAATGCCGCACAAAGAAAGCACCAATACCGTAACGACCGTCGTAATTGCCAAAACGATTTTAAGCCGAATGGAAAAAATAACAGCGGCAGGTTTTTCGCCCGCAGCTTCCGAATAATTGTTTGTGTCTACCATTGTTACCGCTCCTAGCGATACGCTGCTCTCGTATCGAATAGGCCGGAGCATAACACAATCACGGCATAATTGCTATGATGGCAGGCGGGCGGACTGCTGATAATTGCTTGCAAGGCTTTTAGTTCGGCGTGCAGGCCGTTCAAATCTGCTTGCGGCAAACGTGCGAGAACGTTTTTACGCACGGGCGGGCGAAGCGTATGTTGCCGTGTCGATTTGACTTGACTGACAGGCAGCGTGCGATTTACTGACAGTTGAAACACTCGGAAATCTTGCTCACCTTGCAAACATTCAGCATCCTAAGTATGATACGGCCATGTGCGGAACAGAAATTAAAAATCAAAAAGTGTTTACAATCGCATCTAAAACCGGCGGAATCATTCCGTCATCTTACATGGCCGCTCGTTCCCGCGCATATTTCGTAAACAAGATACAAAATCTTCCATATATATATATATATATATATGGCCGTAATCCATTTTCATTAAGGCCAAGTAGCCGACATTTTCAGTTCGCGCAGTCTACCGCATCCGTTTTAGCTTCATTGCCCGCGGCCGGAGCCTCCGCGTCTCCGCAGCTGCCTGTGCATCCAGACGCCGCAGCATTCGAACAGAGCCGCACATTCTGCGCTCATCCTTTGCAATCCAGAGCCGGCGCATACAGCCGGTTTTCAAACAAAAAAACAAGCCACCGGCATAATGCCGCTTTCATTCCGCTGAGCGCAGCGCCCAAAAGGGAGTGCATTTGGACTAACTCACCTGCTCCAAATCAGAATGCATTACCTTGCAGGAGGATGGGGCGCAGAGACAGGATGTGTCTAACGCACTCCGCGTCAGCAAAAGCGGATGCCGTAAACAGCTTAACAACCGGCGGCACACGAATCAGCGGCCGGAACACGCCAATCAAACAGGCATTCTTCCAGCCGCACCGCCGAATCGGACTCCGCGACCATTCTCGGAGTATGGCAATCAATGCGGGGAATTATTCCCCAATCACACTTTATCAGGAGTTTTTATGAAAAGAATTGCAACATTCCTTTCCATGTGCGCCCTCCTTGCTGGACTTTCCGGCATTGCGGGCTGTAAAAATGACACCGCGCCGGAACCGCAGCCGACGCCAACGCCGCAGCCGACGCCAACGCCGCAGCCTACACCGACGCCGCAGCCGAATCCGCCGACACCGCAAGAACCGCAGAAAGACGGCTACAACTGGTACTTCTATGCGTTGGACGTTTCCAGCGAATCAGGCGATACGGTGAACTTCCTCATTTCAAGCGGCAACGGAGAGCCGAAGTCGCAAGATATGACGAACATCAACAAGAACGCAAAAAAGTTGGTGTACGAATGGGATGTTAACAACGCTCAAGCCATGCAAACATCGAGCAGGACTGGCTATCCGGCGCAGAATATTGATAACGGAAAGCTCGGCATTTACGTGTATTCCAACGCGCAGAAGGTAAACGTACACGCATGGGGCAGCGCAGGCAACCTTACCGGCAAATGGCCGGGGGCAACGATGAACCGCCTCACGAACAATTCGACGCCGCAACCGCAGCCGAATCCGCAGCCGAATCCGCAGCCGAATCCGCAACCGGATCCGCAGACTCCGCCAACACCGCAGGAACCGCAGAAAGACGGCTACAACTGGTACTTCTATGCGTTGGACGTTTCCAGCGAATCAGGCGATACGGTGAACTTCCTCATTTCAAGCGGCAACGGAGAGCCGAAGTCGCAAGATATGACGAACATCAACAAGAACGCAAAAAAGTTGGTGTACGAATGGGATGTTAACAACGCTCAAGCCATGCAAACATCGAGCAGGACTGGCTATCCGGCGCAGAATATTGATAACGGAAAGCTCGGCATTTACGTGTATTCCAACGCGCAGAAGGTAAACGTACACGCATGGGGCAGCGCAGGCAACCTCACCGGCGAATGGCCGGGGGCAACAATGAACCGCCTCACGAACAATTCGACGCCAACGCCGCAACCACAGCCGAATCCACAGCCGAATCCACAACCGGATCCGCAAGAACCGCAGAAAGACGGCTACAACTGGTATTTCTATGCGTTGGACGTATCCGGCGAATCAGGCGATACGGTAAACTTCCTCGTTTCGAGCGGCAGCGGAGAGCCGAAGTCGCAAGATATGACGAACATCAACAAGAACGCAAAAAAGTTGGTGTACGAATGGGATGTTAACAACGCTCAAGCCATGCAAACATCGAGCAGGACTGGCTATCCGGCGCAGAATATTGATAACGGAAAGCTCGGCATTTACGTGTATTCCAACGCGCAGAAGGTAAACGTACACGCATGGGGCAGCGCAGGCAACCTTACCGGCGAGTGGCCGGGGGCAACAATGAACCGCCTCACGAACAATGCGACGCCAACGCCGCAACCTCCAAGTCCTCAGCCACAGCCGAATCCGCCGACACCGCAGCCGCCAAGTCCGCCCCCTCCGCCGGGCGATATGCTTGAAGAAGGGGTTTACATCGGGCTTCTTTCTTTTGATAGCGAAACGCACGAACTAACCGATGGCCTTGTTAAACTGGATAAAGACGGAAAGGGAAAAGCGAAGCTGCGCTCGCTTCTTGATAAACAATATAAATCTGCGGACGCATCTGGTACTCTATTATATTATACAGTCCACAAGACACTCAGTAAATTACAGGCCGATGAAGCAAGATTCCCGCAAGGAACGAAATCGTACAACATCATTACATTTACGGATGGCCTTGATCAGGGGTCCACTGATCCCGCTTTATGGAAGGCCGCTCCGATTGACGGACAAGATTTCGGGGGCGGGAAAGGCCAGGGATATTTGTCATGGCTGCATGGTCAGCTTGAAACGGCAAAAATTAAGGGACAGCCGGTAACGGCATCGGCATACGGGGTAAAAGGAAATGATATTACAGGATCAGAATCAACTGAAAACTTTAAGAAAAATCTTGCACAATTGAAGACCACGCAAGGGGAAGTCGATGCCGACCTACAGTTCTATTCACTCGGAGATAAATTCAAAAAAATTGCCGACGGGCTTACGGTCGTAACGAAGCATACCTCTTTCGATTTATTGATAACGCCTCCAGAGGAGGGAACCGTGTACAAAATGACGTTTGACTACCTATACGGAAACAATCCTGATCGCTCAAAAATATATTTTACCGGAACATATCACTACGACGACTCTACAGAAGAATACGCATTAAAAGATATTGCATACACCGGTATTAACTGCGATCAAAAATTCGTAAAAGGTACAAGGAACGGCTTGGAACCGGTTAAATTTCATTTTGACGGTTTCAACTTAGCTGATGGCAAGGAAATACATAAGGAGAATATCAAGCAATGGTATAAAGCGCCGAATATATCGTCATGGCAACTAAACAGCGAATATAAACAAGATAATACGACAGATATAAAAGTAGATAGACATTCAGCAATTATCTATCTTGTGCTAGACTCCAGTAAGTCTTTATCTTCATCCGATGTCAGCACTGTTAGAAACGCTGCAAAAGCCTTTATCGACAAGCTACAGGAAAGATACCACAGGAAAGACTAAAAAACATTGACAACAGCAGGGGCATTGCCGTTCCCTGCGCGTCATGCACGTATTATTCAAACTGGCCGCTTGCCCGCTCAGGTTCGCCGAGACGGTAAGCGGCCGTTTTGTTTTCCAGCCGCTCCGCCGTCCCGTCAAAATCGTCCAAAAACTTATTTCAACGCTTCAAAAACGATATTCGCAACGAAGACAATAGCAAGAATCCACGTTACCGTCGGAATGTCCTTGTGTTTTTTGCCGAGCACCTTGCACAACACATAGGCGATAATGCCGAACGAAATGCCTTTTGCAATCGAATAGGAAAACGGCATGACCACAATCGTAATGAACGCCGGAAGTCCTTCCGTAATATCCGAAAAATCAATGCCGGTAACGGAGCGCATCATCAGATAGCCGACGAAAATGAGCGCAGGCGCAGTAGCCGCAGCAGGAACCAGTCCGAATAAGTTGCCGAAAAAGAGCGATGCCAAGAGCAGCAGCGCCGTAACGGTCGAAGCAAGTCCCGTCCGTCCGCCAACTGCAACGCCTGATGTACTTTCGACAAAGCTGGTAACAGTGGACGTTCCCAGCCCTGCGCCGACGACGGTACCGACCGCGTCCGACAAAAGCGCGCCTTTCATGTTTTTTATGTTGCCCGATTCATCTTTAAGGTTCGCCTGTTCCGCAACTCCCATCAACGTACCGATGGTGTCAAACATATCCGTAAACAAAAACGTAAAAAAGATGACGAAAAACTTACCGAGCACAAGGGCTGAAAAATGACCTGACGCATCAAACGCAATTCCTTTAAAGTCGAACGGACAAAAATACGGAGCCGCAGGAACGGAAAGAGGAGAAAAGTTTTCCGGCACCTTCGTAACGCCGAACGGAATGCCGATAGCCGTTGTGATGATAATGCCGACAAGGATGGCGCCCGGCGTTTTGAGAACATAAAGGATAATCGTGATGATAAGACCGAGCATTGCGACGATTGCCGATGCGTGTTCAAGATTAAAATTGACGAATCCGATAGGCGTTCCCGTATTGTTCGCAGCAATTCCGGCATTAACCAGTCCGATTATCGTGATAAAAAGCCCGATTCCAACTGCGACCGCCTTTTTCAAACCTTCAGGAATTGAATGAACAATCGCTTCTCGCACGCCGAGCGCGGAAAGCAGGATAAAAAGAATGCCCTCGAATAAAACTGCCGTCAACGCAAGCTGCCACGAACAGCCCATACCGATCACGACGGTGTAGGTGAAAAACGCATTGAGCCCCAGTCCCGGCCCGAGCGCAACCGGCAGATTTGCAACAAACGCCATCACAAGCGTTGCAACCGCTGCCGAAATCGCCGTCGCCGTAAACAGCTTGTTCCAGTCCATTCCCGAAGCCGATAAAATACTCGGGTTCAGCGCAAGAACATACGCCATCGCAACAAAGGTGGTTATACCGGCAATAATCTCCCGATTGACCGTACTCCCCCGCTCTTTGACTTGAAAAAACTTTTCCATAGTTTTACTCCTTTTGCCGCCTGCGCACAGCGGACTAAAATAAAAAAAGGATTAACGCGCTGTTAATCCTTTTTGAAAGCGGCAGAAGGGAGTCGAACCCTCGTCATCAGCTTGGAAGGCTGAGATAATGAGCCGTTATATGACTGCCGCATGAATTGACCGGATAATAGCCGTTTGCTGGGGGAGTGTCAACGGGGGGTGCGAGGAATCGCGAGCAACTTTTGCCTAAGAGGGCATTGATGCTCTTGCCGCACTCCTCATTGCACGCGGCAAGACTTCGAGGCTACGCGCCGCCGCCGTTTTCTTTCGTTATTTCGGTTCTTTGAGAACGAAGCAGGACAGAGCGCCGGTAGTTTGCAGGATGCGCGTGATACGGGCGCGGCAGAGCGTCGCAATGTCGGGGTATGCGGCCTTCGGGGTTTTTATCGGTTCCTTTTTTTGGATGAGGATGCACCGGCGGCGACCGCGGTCTAAACGATTTTGCTCGGCGACGGCTTCGAGCGTCGTGCCGCTGCCGGCAAAAAAATCCAGTATCAGCGTATCGGCCGGCATCCCTGTCATCGCGATAAGGCGGCGGACAAGCGCGACCGGCTTCGGATTGTCAAAACTGCGGCGGGCGCCGAGTACATTATCGACATATCGCTGTGCGCTTCGGGTGCTCCCTGCCCCGTCAATAATGTTTTTCGGAATGACCGCTTTTCTTTCTCCGTTAAAAATCTTCATGCGCGGCACTGCGGCGTACTCAGGCGCTTTACCAAAATAAATTTTATTTTCTGCAAGCAGCGTCTCCATTTCCGCCCTGCCGATAAACCACTGCCGCTTCCATATCTTACCCGATGGAGAGGAGAGCGCATAAAAGTTCCGATGATTTGGGTTTGACCGCGCCTCCGTAAATGAAACGCTGCCGGAAAACCAGCAGCCGCGCGCATCGTTGTCCGCATTCTCCTCCGCCCAGTCGCTGACGGCCGTATCTGTAAACGGGTTCAGCCGTTTTTTGTTTTTGGCATAACAGAGATTCGATTGCTCCATCGTCCGTGACCAGCGGTCTTTTTTTCCCTTTCCTTGCAGCCACATAAAATCATTGACGAAATTATTTTCGCCGAATACCGCATCGCACAAAAGTTTGAGCCGGTATCGCTCCTCGCTGCCGATTGCAATAAAAATGCAGCCGTCCTCGCGCAAAAGCGGTTTTGCCGCCTCCAGCCGCCGCTTCATAAACGAAAGCCATACGCTATGCCGGTCATTGCCCGCGCTTGTCCGCGTTGAAGGCAGCGCATCGCTGAACGTAAACGCCTTTCCTGTGTTGTACGGCGGATCGATGTATATGATTCCGACCTTCTGCAAAAACTCCTTTTGCAGCAACTTGAGCGCCGGATAATTGTCCCCCTCAATGAAAATATGCGCCGCCTCGCCCGCGCCGAAACTTGCATTCCGGTCAGCTTCAAGCGAGCATCGGTTCATAAACGCCTCGCTGTCGGCCGCTTCTTCAAAATCAGTCCAAACCAATTTGCAACACATGAGAAAAATATACCGTATATATGGAAGATTTAAAATCCGCAGCGAGCAGCAGGCCGCTACGCTCTGCGATGCGTTCCGCAGCGTTTTACCAGCTGTACGCTCTGCGGTCGGTCAACAGCACAGGCATCGCGCCGCTTTTATCGCTGCGCTTTTGGGGTGTCCGCATCTGCTCGGCGTTCCGTCTTGCGGTCTGCGTCCGTTTGGTGCGCATCCGGCGTTCTCTTTCCGTCGCTGGCGGCGGTTTGCTTGCCGGCTCCGGAAGCGCTTGCAGGCGGAAGGGCTGTTGCGCTCGCAGCATCAGCGGTTTTAGACGCGTCAGCTGCGGCGGCGGGATTTCCGCTTGCGTTTTCGGCAGGGAGCGGCGGATCAGTTTTCTTTTTGCCATCGGCTGCACCGTGCTGCTTGTCAGCGGCTTTCGTTTTGTCGGCGGAAGCCGCATCCCCTGCTTCGGCATTTGGCTCATCCTGTTTTGCCGCTTTGTTTTTTTGCCGAGCGGCGTTCTCCTCACCCTTGATTTTTGCGGCTCTATGCGGGCTGAGCTTCCGCGCTTCGGCAGGAAGAACGGAATTAGCCGAGACGAGGTAGCGCACAAGTTCGTAGACGAAAAACGCGCTACAGCCGAGCGTGATTCCTAAGCTGACATTTGAAGCGGTCTGCCATTTTTCCACGTCGTTTCGGGCGATGCGGTACCGTTCGTTGTAGGCGTTTGCTGACGAAAAATAATTTCCGTAGGTATAAAAGGTCGGGATCAGCGACACAATGAGCGCACTGTAGGAGGCATACATCCATTTGCGCCTTTTTTCTATATACTTGCTCCGGTCAAAGGGCTTGGCGTTGACGTACAAGAGCGCATCGTCTTCAAGCAGCGGTTTACTGATAAAATAATCGGCGCCGGCGCCGTCATCTGAAATGATGCGCCCCAAAACATTGCCGTTATGCAGCGGAACAGGAACAAATCGTTCTTCTTCCGAAAGCGTACCGGCAAGCACGCCGTTTGCAAATAAGTCGCCTGCAAAAGCCTTTTTCAGCGCAAAGCGGACGGCGCCGATTTTTTTTTCCTGCATTTCTACGGCGACTGAAAAAATCCGGTTTCCGGTGAATGAATAGGAAGTCGCAGCGGACGCATAACCTTCAGCTTCAAACGAAATAGTATGAACGCCGCTGTTGAGTTTGAGCTGTTCGGGAATCGTGCGGTACACGGAATCGTCGATTGTCATGACGGCCTTTGCAGCGGCTTCCTTAGGCGTTACGGAAAAATGCAGCTCAACCGGCATACTATCAGCAATTTTCGGCACAAGGGCAGCGGCCAGCCGCCGCTCCATAACGCTCATTTCGTCGATGCCGCTCACTTCGACCGCATGACAGATCTCCCGCGCCCCCGGATATTCATATACGGTAATTGCCGCCGAAATATGCGTACCGTACACGGTTAATTTTCCCGCGATTAGCCCTTGAATGCCTGCATCAACGCAGCTTTTTTCAAACTCGTAGCTTGCATAGCCTTTTGAATGGATTTCAGCGGGCGCGGCGTACAAGGCGGAAATATCATTTTGGTAGATGACGATATTTTCGAGCGTCGGCGCCTCTTCCTTTTGCTTTTTCATTAAATCGCTGAAAATATCGATGATAATATTTTCTTTTGCCGCATCGTCGGTAACAATATCCCCCGCCGTAAGCCGCTTTTCTCGTTCGCGGTCGGCTATAATTTCCGCTTCAAACCGCTGTTCTTCTTTCGCCGCCGCCTGCAAGTTGTCGTCCAGCTTTTTTTGAAGCTCGGCAATTTTTTTGTCCTGCTTTTTGATTTCTTCGGCCATCTTGCGCTTGGAATAGCCGTTGAGGAAAACCGAATCGCGCGCCTTGACCGCAGCGGAAAGCTGGAGAAACAGTGAAAGCCGCTCCTTTTGCAAATCGTAGAGCTTTCGGTCAAGTTTTTCCTGCCCGCGCGGCAGGCGGTTCATATTCCGCGTTATCTGTTCGAGAATGACGGACGGCATCGCGTCCGCCGTAGCTTTAACGGAATCCGGAAGCGCGTTTTTCTGCGTGAACGAAAAGGCTTCCGCCGCAAGCGTCCATTTTTTGGGTTCGGCGGCATATAACGCAGCCGTGAGTGCCGCCATGCACAGCGCGCTTCTCCGCACCGCGCCGAAAAAACTACAGTTCTTCATCACCGCCGTCTTGATCCATCGGAAGGCCTTTCCACTCCGCAACAAGATATGCCTCCATGAACTGGTCAATGTCGCCGTCCATTACCGCCTGAATGTTGCCCGACTCGCATTTTGTCCGGTGATCTTTCACCATTGTATACGGCTGAAAGACATACGAACGGATTTGGTTGCCCCACGATATGTCTTTTTTTTCTCCGCTGAATTTCGAATTCTCCTCTTCTTTTTTCTGCCGGTAATATTCATAGAGCTTGGAGCGCAGAATGCTCATCGCGCTGGCGCGGTTCATCAACTGGCTCCGCTCGCTTTGACAGGCAACGACAATGCCCGTAGGGATGTGGGTGAAGCGCACTGCCGATTCGGTTTTGTTGACGTGCTGACCGCCTTTGCCGCCGGCGCGGTACGTGTCTACCCGCAGGTCATCCGGCTTAATGTCAACTTCAATGGAATCATCGAGCAGCGGATACACGTACACGCTTGAAAAAGAAGTGTGCCGCCGCGCGTTTGAGTCGAACGGACTAATACGCACCAGCCGGTGGATGCCCGCTTCGCATTTGAGATGCCCGTAAACGTAGCTCCCGGAAATCTGCATAGTAATCGACTTAATGCCGCCTTCCGCCTCAAGCTGATCGACAATTTCAATCTTGTAGCCGTGCCGCTCCGCCCAGCGCGAATACATACGGCTCAGCATGAAGGCCCAGTCTTCCGCCTCCGTACCGCCGGCCCCCGCATGAATCGAAATAAACGCATCGTTTTGATCCACTTCGCCGGACAAAAGGTTGAGGATATTGAGCTGGTCGAATTTCTTTTTTGCCGCCGCGTACATACCAGAAAGTTCCGTTTCGTCTTCTGCTGCCCCGCTTTCTTCAGAAAGCTCGTACATCGCTTCCAAATCGGAAAGATCAGATAGCATTTCCTTCCACGGTTCGATGCGCGCTTTGAGTTTCCGCACATCGGCCATGACGCGCTCGGCTTTTTCATGATCATCCCAAAACGACGGGTCTTCGGTGAGCGCAAGTTTTTCGGCAATCTTTTTTTCTATTGCGCCTGAGTCAAAGACGCCCCCAGACGTTCATAATATCTTCTTTTAACTCGGTTATCGGTAATTTTAATTCTTCAATCATCGAGAATGCCTCCTAAAAGCCGCTAAGGTATGAGAGACGCACAAGATGCGCCCGTATGTGTAATTGCGTGATTTTATCTATTTGCCCCGTTCTTATCAATCCGTTGAAAGCGGACGGAGCGAAGCGATGAGGATGCCGGCCGGTTGCCGCAGCAAATGAAGGGCATCTCGAAAAACTCGCTTTTTGCGATTTTTTCGAGATTGCGACGAGTTGTAACTCGCTGGGTTATCGCGAGTTACAACATCGCATTTTCAGAGTTACCTCTAAAAACTGAAGTTTTTAGATGTTCCCTGAAGCGTTGCGGGGCAACACAAATACAGAATGGAACGGGATGCGGATAGCGCCCCGCAAAGGATGCAGCTGCCGCCCCATCTGTGCAGGGATGACAGCGTCAAGAGCGTTCATCCTGCCGTTTTTGCAGCGCGGCAGAACGAACGCACCGGTTATTTGTTGAGAATGAACTCAACGCGGCGGTTTTTCCAGTTGTTGCTCTTGTCGGTGTAGTCAACAAGCAGCTCGGTGCCGCCCTTGCCGTCAGTCGCAAGCCGAGTCGCGGCAACGCCTCTCTTACTCAGGTAAGCTTTGACGTATTCCGCTCGCTCTTTTGAAAGCGGAATCAAAGCCGGCCCCCATGCGTTCGGGTTGTTTTCGGTTTCTTCCGCCGGATTGTCCGTGATGCGGTTTGCGTGGCCAACAACCGTTACCTTGTAGTCCTTGAATTTCCGCAAAACTTCCGCAATCCGGTTCAGCACGGCTTCATTTTTCGCCGCAACTTCGGCCTTCAAGCCGTGTTTAATTTCCGCTTCGGTTTTGAAGTCGGCCGCATCGCTCCGGAATATAATAGAAGGAACTGCCATCTTCAGCAGGTTGCCCTCGCGGATAACCAGAATATCGATTGCGATAATGCCTTTTTTGACGCTAGTCATGCCAAGCGAATCCGTTACCGTGAACGTATACGGATAATCCATCGCCGACTGAACGCGCTCCGCTCGGCCGTTTTTATCTTTTTGGACGTTGCTCAGACCGTCCCAGATAATCCGCTCCGTTATCGAACCTTTGCCGCCCGTCTTCCAGAAGGCGTTGCCGCGCGGATCGTCAATGACAAACGACCAGTTGCTGATTGGCGCCTTTGTTTCGCCCTTTAGCCGGATGAACAGCTCATCGTCAGTGCCATCGTTGTCCGGGCTAAAATACTGCGGCGTTGTCTGTACTGCCAGCTGCGGCGGAAGCGCGGTGCTGTAGAACGGAGCGGAGACGGCGTTGACCTTGTTGCCTTTCTTGTAGCTGATTTGCAACGCGCCGATAAAGGTGCCTTCTGCGGCTTTTCCTGCGGAATCTTTGCCATTCCAGACAAATGTTGCCGGTAAAGCGGCGGAATCTTTCCCCGACCAGCTCTGGACAACGCTTCCTTTTTCATTGCGCACTTCAAATTTCCAACTGTCTATGCCGTCGGAAACAGTCGTGCGGATTGCAAAGGTCTGTGCGCTGCGGTCTTTATCTCCGTTCGGCGCAATGCCTTCATGCTCGGCCGTAACGAACGCCTTTGTTTCGCGGGTGTCCACTTTCAGATTCGAAATATTCGTGCTGAATTTATTGCCTGCTGCATCTTCGGAAGAAATAACGATGCTGTAAACGCCGTCTTTCGCTTTGTTGCCGGAATCCGTTGAGCCGTCCCATTCAAAAACGCCCTTTGTTTTCTTTGCAACGGAACCCTGCCACGCATATTTTTTGACGGTTTTGCCCGCTGCATCTTTAACTTCCGCCAGCCACTGCCCTTCCTCCGAACATTTTTCCGTTTTTACAGAAATAACGTCGTGTATGCCGTCGCCGTCAGGAGAGATGAATGTCCATGCGGTTGACGCCTTCACAGAAGGCGCGGTTACGTCAAGCACGAATGACACCGGCGCCGATTCCGCGTTGGAGCCGCTTACTGTTGCAACCTTCACCTTGGCCGCATAGGTTCCGTCCGGCGCGCGCGCCCCGCCTTCTGCCTGTCCGTTCCACTGGAAGTTTGCTGGCAGCTTGCCATTCGATTTTACGGAGTAGACGACAGCGCCTGCCGCATTGGTTATTTCAAATGTATGGGAAGAAAGCTCGCCTGCGTCCACGAGCTGCGGCGTAAACGTAATAATATCCTTTATCTTATCGCCGTTCGGGCTGAATGCCCGCTCGTTCGCCGACAAAATCAGCTTGGCATCCGCCGTGTTGAGCGTAAAGGCTGCGGCGGTGCTGACGCCCGTGTTTCCGGCAAGGTCGGTTGCGATCAGCTCAAATTGGTAACTGCCGTTCGGCGCAAGTTTCCCGTCAGCTCCGGAACCGTTCCACTCCACCGATTCAGGAAGGTATTGGCCAAAGTCGAATTCTTTTACGGACTTCGACGGATTAGCCGCATCAAAAATGCGCCCTTTCCATGCGGTAACTTCTGCAATTTTTGAATCCGTGTCGGCGGCAATCGAAAAACTCTGGAGCGGCTTTGCAGCTCCACCGAATTCCTTTTCCTTAACGGCGATTTTTGCCGCAGGTTTCGTCGTATCAAGCGCAAACTCCGGCGATGCAACCTTTTCCGGCTCATACCCATTCATGTACGCGGCGGAAACAACCGCCTGATACCGTCCCGATGGCAGTACGGCTCCCTTGTCATCTTTTCCATCAAACACAATCGATGCCGGAGGCATCTCCTGCCCCGTCTGGTCGTAGGTGCGGTACGCTTTTCCGTCTGCGCCCGTAACCGCGACCTTCCACGCGGTCAGCTTATTTCCGCTCGTTGCCGCAGGAATCGGAATCTGTACGAGCAATTCAATAGACTTGAGTTCGCTGTCCGTGCCCGGAGAAAAATACTTCGTCCCGGCAATCATAATGTCGAGCGTCGGCTTTTCCGCAGAATAGATGATGTTGGTAACGGATGCCGGAGCCGATACGTTGCCCGCCCGGTCTTTTGCGCC
This sequence comes from uncultured Treponema sp., assembly GCA_963539665.1. Lineage (GTDB taxonomy): Bacteria > Spirochaetota > Spirochaetia > Treponematales > Treponemataceae > Treponema_D. Next base: position 28,670 of record CAUTOX010000001.1, on the reverse strand, counting down.
GATTTCATACGAGTAAACGCCGTCAGGCACAATCATGCCTTCATCATCCGTACCCGTCCATTTAAATTCGGCCGGAGCCGTGTTCGTCCACGTAAATGTGCGCACAGGCTTTCCTGCCGTATCCTTAAAAACGCCCGTCCATTTGTCTTCTTTAGAACCGGTTTGCTGCACCTTAAAGTCGAGCTTTGCGCCCTCTCCAAAAATCTTATCGGACGGCTGGGCAACCGTAACTTCCGGCGCAACCGTATCAACAACAACCGTGTATTCCGGAGTCCTTCCTTTATTGCCGTCGATGTCGGACGCTTCAAGATAATAGGTGTAGGTTCCGTCCGGCGCATAAGCGCCGTCGTCAAGCGCGCCGTTCCAGACAACTCTTTCCGGAATGTCAACGCCGCTTTTCGGCGTTACCAGCTGCTTAAAAAACTGCTTGACCGTTACGCGCGACGGCAGCGCAACTTTATTGCCGACGGTACGGACAATATTTCCATTCGCATCCTTAATAACAAGCTGCCAGAAGGTAATAAGGCCGCGATCTTTTATTTTCAGCGGCACTGACAGTTCGTCCTGCACGCCGTCATTGTTCGGAGAGATATACCGTATCTTTTCTGCGGATAAAACTGCCGCCGCGCCGAACAGCGTCAACGCCGCAAGTTTTGTTATCATCTTTTTCTTCATCGTCTTATTCCTCCTCGCCGTCCCAGATGGTTATCGACGGAGCGGTCGTGTCCTTCTGCCCGAGTTTGATTTTTACTCCGCCCGATATCGCTTGTACGGCTTCGTACTGCTGCTGCCACGCGCCGGAAACGAGCATTTCGCTTGTCTCCCAGCTGCGGCTTTTGAGGTATTCATTCGTTCCCGGCGTAAAATTGAACTTCACGCCAAGCCCGATTGCCGGTATGAAATTCGAATAGCCGTTAAGCGTTTCGCGCAGGTCAAAGTGTTCTGCAACATTAATGAAAAGCACATCCCGAATGCCAAGTTGCAAGCCGGCATCCAGCATGAGATTTTGGAAAGTCGCCGCCGAAATGTCGAACGACGCGCCGAATTTAATGTGCTTGCTGTCAACGAAAAGCGTTGCCGCTCCGGTGCGCACAGTCGCAACCGCCGGATACGTGTCCGTTCCGTACCATTTCCCCGCATCGTCTTCATTCTTGTCGCGAATGCCGCGCGCCTTTTGATTGTTGAAATATTTTCCAAGATTCAAAACTGAAACGCCGATGCGGAAATCTTTGAGAAAGCCGAGAGAAGCCTGCCGGTACAAGACGCCAAGCCCGCCGCCGATTGCCCAATCGGTTTCGCCGCCCCACGTAACGCCAGTCGTAACATCGAACCCGACACTGATGCGCTCCGTTACTTCCTTGCTCAGGCCCGCCTTCAAGTTGAGCGAATTGTCCAAATCGATGACGCCGGAATTAAGGAAAACGCCCTGCAGCAAGCCGCTTGCGACAAACATTTTTGTCGGAATCAAAATACCCGTCTGCACCGCAGAATGAAACCCGCCCGCCACAAGCGCCGTAAAGTCGGTATCGAGCGTAATGCGCTGCTCCGTTGCCGGAAGCGCCGGATTAAACGCAATCGAATCGGGAGCCGGATAGTAGATGCCGCCGCCTGCAACGGAAGATGCGGACGAAAGCTGCGTCGGCGCAGAAAGCGTATACATACTCTGCCCGCCGGCCGGCGGATTATACGCTGACAAAACCGCTGCGGCAAAAAACGCCGCAACGCACACAATTAATCTTTTCATAGCAATCACCTCGGAAGCCCGCTGCTCGTCAGCGGTGCGCCGCGCCGATCAAACAGCCTTCCGGCGCAACAAATTGCTTCATTTTATTTACTCATCGAAATGCGGACGATAGCCAAAACATTTCGATACCGCAAACAGCGGCCGGCGCGTCCTGAAAATTCGGGGATACGCCTTATTATAGGATTCGGCAAGTAACGAAAGGAACATGAATGCTCCCCTGCCTGAATGCGGTAAGTTTGTCCGCCGTGCGCTGCCGCCTTTTGCGTTGCGCTGCTGGAAACGCCCGATGCGGCATCACACGTTGCAAGCGCAGGGACTGCGCCCGAATGCGCAAGCGTCCGGAAATTCGTTTGGCTTGACGAATCGGACAAATAATCTCAAAATAGCGCCATTCAACTTGACTGAAAGGCTCTGGCGCGCATTTCCGGCGCACAACCCTCGCTGAAAGGCAAAATAAGGAATCATTATTATGGTAGAAAAATATGAAATCGTGATCGGCTGCGAGATTCACACACAACTATTGACGAAAACAAAGGCGTTTTGCACGTGCGAAAACCGCTACGGCGGTATGCCCGATACGCGCGTTTGTCCGGTGTGCTTGGGGTTGCCGGGCGCGATGCCGCGCGTCAGCAAGGGCTACGTGGAACTAGGGACGGTTGCAGGCCTTGCGCTCAACTGCGACATTGCGACGTATACCAAATTCGACCGGAAGCACTATTTTTATCCTGATCTTGCGAAAGGCTACCAAATTACGCAGTACGATCTGCCGCTGTGCAGCGACGGCTTTGTCGATCTGCCGCTCCGCAATTACCCGAAGGACGGACAACCCGGCGGCGCGCTGTTCCGCCCAAAGAATTTTGCAGGCGACGACTGCATCATCGATGGAAAATACCGCCGCGTCCGCATTGAGCGCATTCACCTTGAAGAAGACGTCGGCAAGTCCCTGCACTTGGAAGGCGCGCATTCGTACATCGACTACAACCGCTGCGGCACTCCGCTCATCGAAATTGTTACGACGCCTGATATGACCAGTCCTGACGAAGCGGCGTTGTTCATGCAGACCGTTCAGGAAATCCTGCGCTACGTGCAGGTAACAAAGGGTAATCTTGAAGAAGGCAATATGCGCTGCGACGCAAACATCAACCTCAATGTGTGGGAGGGCGGAAAGCTTTTCCACACCCCGATTTCTGAAATAAAAAACCTCAACTCCTTTAAGTCAATCCGCGAAGCCTGCGCCTATGAAGCCAAGCGGCAGCTCAAAGAATTTGAAGAAGACCGCAAGGAATTTAATCCGGGCTTTAAGGTAACGATGGGCTGGGACGAGGCGAAAGGCGAAACGGTCGTCCAGCGCACGAAGAACTCATTTGTCGATTACCGGTTTGTCGTTGAGCCGGATATTAAACCGTTTACGGTGAGCGAGGAACTCGTCGAAGAAGCGGCCGAACGGGTCGGGGAGCTGCCGGAAGCAAAGCGCATCCGTTTTAAAGATGAGTTTTCCCTCAGCGACTTCGATGCGGAAACGCTGACTTCCAGCCGCGCCCTTGCGCTCTGGTTCGAAGAAGCCGCCGCCGCGTCGAAAAGCCCCAAGAAAGCCGCGAATATCATTTTGTCGCAGCTGCTTGCAGTTTTGAACGAAAAAAATCAAACGATTTTGGATGTCGGCATTACGCCTTCCCACATTGCAGAACTTGCCGATGCGCTTGAAGACAACAAAATCACGAGCAAGCAGGGCAAGGACGTGTTTGCCGAAATGCTTGCATCGGGCAAGATGCCGCTGCTCATCATAAAAGAAAAGGGAATGGAGCAGGTTTCTGACGCGGGGGCAATCGAAAAGATTGTCGATGCGGTGCTTCAAGCCAATCCACAGGCGGTTGCAGACTTTAAAGGCGGCAAAACGAATGCGGTCGGCTGGTTGATGGGGCAGGTGATGAAGGAGTCGCACGGAAAAGCGAATCCAAAGCAGGCCGCCTCGCTCGTAAACGCAAAACTTTCCGCTCTTTAGTATGGCAGGCTCTGCGCCGTTGTTCAGCGCGGCAGGCAGTTTGCGCGAACCGCTTGCATCCCGAATGCGCCCGCGCAACTTGGATGAATACATCGGGCAGGATCACATCGTTGGAAAGGGACGCCTCCTCCGCCGCGCGATTGCCGCAGACCAGTTGACTTCGGTCATTTTCTACGGGCCGCCGGGGTCAGGAAAAACCACGCTTGCCCGCGTCATTGCAAATCATACGCGCTCAAATTTTATCACGCTCAACGCCGTGCTGACGGGCGTTGCGGACATCCGTACCGCGATTGCGCAGGCGGAGGAGCATTACACTCTCTACAGCCGCCGTACCATTCTCTTTGTCGATGAAGTGCATCGATGGAACAAAAGCCAGCAGGACGCGCTCCTTCCGTGGGTGGAAAACGGCACGATCATCCTCATCGGCGCAACGACGGAAAATCCGTTTTTTGAAGTAAACAAGGCGTTGGTAAGCCGCTCGCGCGTATTTCAACTTAAAGGGCTTTCCGCAAGCGATTTGCATACGGCGGCGTCGCAGGCGCTGTCCGATGCCGAACGCGGCTATGGGCGCTGGCGCGTTACGTTTGAAGCCGGTGCGCTTGAGCATCTGATTGAAACGGCGAACGGGGATGCGCGGAGCCTGTTGAACGCGCTGGAGCTTGCCGTTGAAACAACGCCTGAAAAATGGTCGCCCGCTGCGGAGCCGCCGGTTCCCGCGTATGGTTCGGCGATTTATATTTCAAAGGAAACCGCAGAAGAGTCGATTCAAAAAAAAGCCGTGCTCTACGATCGCGACGGCGACTACCACTACGACATCATCAGCGCGTTTATCAAAAGCATTCGCGGGCGGGATGCCGATGCGGCGATGTATTGGCTTGCGCGGATGGTTGCAGCCGGGGAGGATCCGCATTTTATCTTCCGCCGGATGCTCATTTCTTCGTGCGAGGACACGGGGCTTGCCGATCCTCTGGCAGTCGGCATTGTAAACAGCGCGGCTGAAGCCTTTGACCGCGTCGGAATGCCGGAGGGGCGCTATTTTCTTGCGCACGCCGCGCTCTACCTTGCGACTGCCCCAAAATCGAACAGCAGTATGGCGTTTTTCGATGCGCTCGCCTCTGTTGAAAAAGAGGATGCCGAAGTGCCGAACCATTTGCGCGATTCAAACCGCGATGCGGAGGGATTCGGGCACGGAGCGGGCTACCTGTATCCCCATGCGTACCGCGATCATTGGGTTGTGCAGCAGTATCTTCCGAAAAACCTAATGGGGCGGGTGTTTTACACGCCGAGTTCTCAGGGCTACGAAAAACAAATCCGAGAGGAAGTGCTTTCCCGCAGGGAGCTGCAAATTGCGGCAATGCTTGAAAATGCGCAGGCGGAAAACAGTGCGCGCGCGGGGAACGCGCCTTCTCATACGGCAAAAGATGAATCGAGTGCAGGCGGAGGCGGGGAGCAGCCGCTCGGCGAGTGGTGGATTTCGGAGCATTTCAACACTGCTCCAGAGCGCACTGAGCAGTTGACGTTCAGCCCAAAAGACAGCGCGAAAGAGCGTGCGCTCGACAAAGCGGAGCTGCATTGGCGGCGGCGGCTTGATTCAAATAAAGCGGAAACGCTTTTGGCCGTCCGCGATGCCATGATTGGGCTTGCCTCGTTGCAGCGTCATCACCGCAGCCTTGTTTGGAATGCGGACGACGGGCTTTTGCTCTGGGAGATTGCGCGGAAAACGCCGGAGGGCGTTACGTGCGGGGTGTGCCGCACCCAAAGCGGGCGGGAAATACTAGAAAAATACGCGCGGACGCTCACCGACCTTGACCGGCCGCTGCTTGAGTTCCGGCCGGAGACCGATGCGCCGTTTTTAAGCGCCGACGCATTTCGGAAGCTGCTCTACGCCTTTCAGTATAACGGAGCGGTGTTTGACCGGCTGTTTTTTCGGGATCCTTTTGCGAATACGGCATCGGCGTATGCGCTTGCCGATGCGCTCAAAAATGCTGCGTCCGTTAAAAAGCAGGCGGGTAAGATTTTTATCGATTCAGGTGAGACCGATGACGATGCAGAAGATGAAGCCAGGTGCACGGAGCTTCCGTTTGCCGAAGGCTGGGCGGTTATTATCGCTCAGAAAATCCCTTCCGGCGGCCAGCGGATTGCGCCGCTCATAAAAAATCAGATTCTCACTCCGGCGACGGCAAAGCCGTATCTTTCGCTGCTTGAAAAAATGGACGCAGCAGAAGCGGCGTTTTTTGAAAATGAGCAGAACGAGCTGTTCAACTGGAATGCGGATTCAATTACCGAAATCTTTCGGAACGCAGGCTTTGCCGCCGAATGCCGAACGCAAACCCTCACAGAAAAACGCCGGATAACCGCCGCCGAAATAAAAAAATGGTTCGATGCCGAGCATAGCGCATACGGGGCAAGCATGGCCGCCGCCCTCTCCCCCGAAGAATTGCAAAAAATCTTGCTGCTTTTAGACAGCGCCGCCGAAAAACAAATCTTCAACTGGCAATCCGAAACCGCCTTTTTGTGTTTACATGAGCAAAAGAAGGAAGCGGGCATTTGAAAATCAACGCCGAGCCCCTTTGTCGATTTTGTACATACGAAGCCGGAGCAAAATCCGGCGGCCGGTGGAAGCTCGGCTGACCTGCGTGTACGCGAACGCGGGGTGTGCGGCTGCTTGAACTTCTTCTTGCTGCATATTTGGCTAATAGTTTTTATTAGACGCGGTATGGTGTATTTTCAATTTCTTGTAACGGCTTTGCGTTTTTGCTATTTGCATTCTTTAACTTTGTTCAAAAAATTCTTTAAATTCATCTAAATACAATTCTTTTATTTTTTTTAATTGCATTGATTGTATGGAATAATATATTTTTGTCATATTGCGCTGGATTTTTTATGATTCGTTTTGCCTGTATATCAGCAGCAAATAGAGCAATAAGCTTTTGCGTTCTACATTTTGATTTCAATCGTTTCTTAAATGTCTTGTTGGAAAGGTAGCAAGCTCCTGCGCACGTTCTGCAAATGGGATAAATATAGCAATTATTATAACAATCTTCATCTATAAAATTATCTGCATTCTTATAATCGATTTTTTGCAGTTCTTTGATTTCATCTTGCGTAAATGTCATGGGGGTTATAAATGGACATGGATACCGTTTCCCGTCAACATCAAAAAAATAGTACCGTCGCCAATACCGCACCATTTTTTTCTTTCTCTATTTTTCGATTCACAGTAATGGAGATTTAGATTAAGCATTTGATTCAGTTCCAGCTTATCATGCTCCACATAAAAGATTGCTAATTCTTTCAATTGCACTATAAGCGTTTTTATATATTCATTTTTATCCCAATCAAAATCTCCTTCAAATTCATTAACTCCATTTACTGGGAATCCAAGCGAATGAATGAATTTTATATTATGCGCCAATCTTTTTAATGAATAATCTGATAATGTCATTTTTATGCTTTGCCCATTCCATGTGTTTCTAAAAAAATCGATATCGATTTTGTCAAAAGAATTGGAACGGTTGTAATTATGCGTATCTCGATCTCCATCTAAACTGAGACCGAGCCGGAAGAATTGTTTATTTTGCGTAAACCATAATTTTATGTCATCCGTAAGAAGAGTGCCATTTGTTGTTGCATAATATAAATAGGGAATATCTGGATTTAGATATTTTGTATATGCCACCATTTCTTTCAGTAAGTCAAATTCCAAGAGCGGTTCCCCGCCTATAAGGCCTATCTCGATATATTTTGTCCCTTTTGGCGAATTTTTGAAAATCCAGTTTAAGACCTTTTGGGCTACTTCAAATGACATTCTGGAATTATTATCATGTTTTTGATAGCAGTAAATACAATCTAAGTTACACTTATGGGTAACGCAGATATTTGGATAAAATTTAATATTGTCTTTCATGATTATTCTCGTAGTTTTCTTTATAAAAATTTGCGGCCTGACTCTAAAAATATACCAGCTGTAAATTACGGTTTTACAACTGGCATAAATCGTTATCGAATATGTCTATTATCGTGCGCTATCACTGCAGCCACTGGAACAGTCTCCCGCGCAACCTCCCTCGCAATCACCACTACAAGATCCATAACAACTCATAGTACAATCAAATATCGTAGGCGACATACTGTAATATTCAACTGATACGTCATTCAAAATCTCTTGAATGTGCTCCAACTGTGTTATCACTTCACATTCCAAAACATCTGCCATAAAATACTCCTATAAATGTGATTTTGCTGTTAAACTTTGCCATATATATATATATATATATTGTCAAGTATATTTTTGTGCGTTTGCATGCTGCAAATCCTGCAACGTAAGTCCATCATCGTATCAAATAAAAACGCGACCGCCGTACGCACGAGCGGTTGAATAACAGCGATGCTGCATTTTTCAGCAGGTCCTGTTGGGATTGCGACAGACTTGTATTTTCACGGCAGACTTTACGCGCTGAGGCAAGAGGTGGGTACGGCTTTCGTTTGGTAAAGCCGCCCAACGTTTCATTATCGTGTTTTTTTCTGTCATCAACTGGAAGGATTTTCTGCCGAACTGCATAGAAAGCGGCCGAAACTGTCAGCAGCCGCTTTCTATATTCGGAACGCGCTACCGGTGGTTGCTGATACGCCGCTCGCCGTAGGCCCCGCCAACCGTGCGCACGAGCGGCTGCCAGTGTTTCCCCATACACGTCTCGATGGCGGCGATGCTGACTTTTCTGCAAGTTGTATTGGGATTGCTGCAGACTTGTATTTTACGTGATTGGTAATATGTCAGCTTGTTTTGCGTTTGGCAAAACAGCCCAGCGTTTCATTATCGTGTTCTTTTTTCTGTCATCAATTGGAAGTATCTTACGTTGGACCGCACAGAAATCGGCCGAAACTGTTGCCCGCGCTTTTTAATATTCGGAACGCGCTGCCGGTGGTTGCCGATATGCCGCTCCCCGCAGGCGAAGCCCGCTTCACGCACGTAAAAAAACAAACCGGCTTACTTAACAAAGCCGGCTGCGTGGAGGGAATTAAATGTTTTTATTTCTTTTCCAGCGGTCTGGTAATGACAACGGAGTTGTCGGCATTGGAGTATGGCGCCGGTACGTACTTGTCCGCTTTCCAGTCGTTTTCCCATTTATAGCCGTCAAGCAGGTAGCGGAATTGGTATTCCTTGTCCACTTCCAAATCTTGTTTGACGGAGAAAGATCCGTCTTTTGCCGGCTTCATTGGGGTATCGGTGCTGCTCCAGCTGTTGAAATCTCCGGCGAGATTGATTTTTTTTGCGCCTTGCGCGGCCTCTGCTTCGACGGTAAATGTAACGCTGCAAGTTTTTTTATCTTTAGAAAATGTCTTTTTAAGCGACATATATTCCTCCTCAAAATTGATTTATTATTTATGCGAACCGTTGCCTATTTCGTTCGATTATTATAGTATAGAAAAATAATTTAGTATACAGAATTTTATGTATTTTCCGGATAAACCTGCCGTTTTCACGTCTTGGAGGATTTTGTGAGCAACGAAAATTATCTTTTTACATCGGAATCTGTGGGAGAGGGACATCCTGACAAATTGTGCGACCGGATTTCAGACGCAGTGCTTGACGAATGCCTCAAACATGATGCGGACAGTCATGTTGCGTGCGAAACCTTTGCAACCTCGAATTTTGTCCTTGTCGGAGGCGAGATAAACACCAAGAGTTCCGCCGCCGTTGATGCAGAAAGTATTGCCCGCCGTGTCGTATGCGACATCGGATATACGGAAGAATCCGTCGGCCTGAACGGAAATACGATGGAAGTATTGAACAAAATTCACCGCCAGTCGCCCGACATAAATCAAGGCGTTGTGGGGCAGGGATTAAAGGAATACGAGGGCCAGCAGGGCGCCGGCGATCAGGGGATGATGTTCGGCTTTGCGTGCAACGAAACGCCTGAATTGATGCCCGCGCCGATTATGTATGCGCACAAAATTTTACAGAATGCCGCGGCGCTCCGCCGGAACAAGAGCATTCCGTGGCTCCGGCCGGACGCAAAAAGCCAAATCACCATCGAATACGACGGGCATCGGCCAGTGCGCATCGATACTGTTGTCGTTTCGCACCAGCACAATCCCGATGTTGAAAACGCCGTCATCCGCGAAACAATAATCAGCAGGATTATCAAGCCGGTGCTTGAACCGACCGGACTGTTGGACGAAAAAACGAAATACTTTATCAATCCGACGGGACGGTTCGTAACGGGCGGCCCTGAAGGAGACGCAGGCCTTACGGGGCGGAAGATTATTGTTGATACCTACGGAGGTATGGGGCGGCACGGAGGCGGCGCGTTCAGCGGAAAGGATCCGAGCAAAGTTGACCGTTCCGCCGCATACATGGCGCGCTACATCGCAAAAAACATTGTGGCGGCCGAGCTTGCCGACCGCGCGGAGGTGGAACTTGCATACGCAATCGGCGTTCCATTCCCCGTGTCGATCATGATCGATACGTTTGGAACCGGTAAAGTTCCGTCCGCCGTTTTGCAGACCGCCGTAAAAAATACGTTTGACTGTACGCCTGCCGGAATTATCGAAACGCTTGCGCTCAAGCGGCCGATTTACGAAGCAACCGCCACATACGGCCATTTCGGACGCAGTGAATTCCCGTGGGAGCAGACGGACAAAGCGGAATCGTTGCTCAAGGCCATACGGTGATTCTGTGCGCCGGACGGCGTTCCGGCAGGCAGCGCATCCGCTGAAGGCTATGCTTTTCCTTTCAACAGACGAAATTATCGAAGTCTTTGAACGCTTTAAGAGAGAGAATCCTGCGCCCGCATCCGAATTAAAGTGGAGCAATGCGTATACGTTGCTCGTTTCTGTTGTGCTGTCGGCGCAAGCGACCGATAAAAGCGTCAACAAGGCGACCGAGCCGCTGTACAAGGTTGCTGACACGCCGGAAAAGATGCTTGCGCTCGGCGAGGAAAAACTCATCTCGTACATCAAGTCAATCGGTCTCTACCGGACAAAGGCGAAACATATTCTTGCGCTCAGCCGCACACTTGCCGAAGAGTTCGATTCAAAGGTGCCGGACACCCGCGAAAACCTGATGAAACTTTCCGGCGTTGGACGGAAAACCGCGAATGTTGTACTGAATGTGGTATTCCGCCAGCCTACGATGCCGGTAGATACGCACCTTTTACGCATCTGCCCTAAAATCGGACTTGCCGAAGGCGCAACTCCCCTTGAAGTAGAAGAAAGCCTCGTCCGCCGCATTCCGCCGGAATATATGGATCACGCTCACCACTGGCTGATTTTACACGGACGGTACACGTGCACGGCGCGGAATCCGCAATGCGCCGTCTGTTTGATACGCGATATTTGCAAACGCAACGAAAAAGCCCCGTTAAGGGAGCCGAATCCGGCTGCCGCGGGCAAAAGAAAACACAAAAACGAGGCGCGCCATGAATAAGCCGGCCGATACCGTATACACCGTAACCGATGCAGCGGCCTCCGCAGCCGACCAAACCGTCGGCAGGCTGACCGCAACCTTTGTAGATTTTATCAAAACCTATTTTACTTGGGAAAATCTCTTTAAAATGATCGGCGCAGTGATTGTCATCGTCCTGATCCAGTTGCTGTTCATGCTTATCAAACAGGCGGTCAAACGGATTCCGCAAGGCAGCGGCACGGCGCAGCAACGGGTGCTGCTCAAAAAGGCGCTCAATTACGCCTCTTATGCCGCCGTATTCATCTATATTTTAAGCCTGTTCGGCATCAAACTGTCGGCATTGTGGGGCGCGGCGGGCATTGCGGGGGTCGCAGTCGGTTTTGCGGCGCAGACATCCGTCAGCAATCTCATTAGCGGCCTCTTTGTGCTCGGCGAAAAAACGCTGAAAATCGGCGATTATATTTCCGTCGGCGGGCAGTCCGGCACGGTTGATTCCATCGATTTGCTGTCAATAAAAATCCATACGCCCGACAACCAGATGATCCGCATTCCGAACGCAACCATCATCAATTCGAACTTTGTGAACAACAATTTTTACGGCAAGCGGCGAATGACGTTTGCGGTTTCCATCGATTACGATTCCGATATGCAGACCGCGCTCGACGCGCTGCTGAAAGTGCCCGCGCACTGCCCGGCCGTATTGCCGGAACCGGCCGCCGCCGCATGGTTCGACGGCTTTGGGGAGAGCGGCATTAACATGACGCTTGCGGTGTGGTTCCGGCCGGAGGATTTACGCAAAACGAAAAACGAAGTGTTCATTGCGATGAAAAAGCTGTTTGACGAGGCGGGAATTGCCATCCCGTTCAGCAGGTTGGACGTTTCATTTGTCGGAGATGCCCTCCCGCTTCGACAAATGAATACTTGACGCGACTGGAATACGCAGCTTTTGCGATTCCGAACGCAAGCGGACTTTCCAACATCGGAAATCGCAGCCCCGCCCGAACATTCGCGATTGCCGCCTATCACAAAATCCGCCGCCTGATTTTCCGCCATCTTGGTAATTGCATTCCGCCAGAACGCTGCAATTACCGCCGCTCCCTGCATCTGACGCGGAAGGCGCAAGGCCGCAACCTGCTCGCTCGCAGTCCCCTTATCCGGTTCGTTTGCCGCGCGGCGCGGGCAGCTTGCAACCGCCATGCCGTCAAGCGCGTTGTTCAAGGCTGCGCGTATCAAGCCGCTCAAGGCCTGAGAGGAGTTCGCGCGCAATGGCGGCCAGCCTCTTTACGTCGCCGGCGCGGCAGCCTTCGATATTGAGCGGCATTACGGGATCGTGGAGCGAGAGGCGAAGGAGTATCCACCCTTGCGCGCCGCTGCCGCTAAAGGAGAGGCGCACGCCTTCGTAGGATTCGGGGATGGCGCAGGAGATGCTTTTTGCGCGTGTTTTGAATCTTTCCAGAACGGCGCTTCCGTATTCCTTAAAATCTTCTCCGCAAATCTTTAAGCGGAACTCGCCTTCTTCAACCGGCGGAGGAAGTTTTTCTATCAGCGATTCAATATTTTTGCCGGAATGTTTGGCATTTGCCAACGCGCACACGAGTTTTACGGCAAGATAGGCGCCGTCGTCCAGATAATAATTCTCCTTGAGCGCACCGTGTCCGGACGTTTCCATCGCAAGCGGGCAGCAGACGCCCGCAGCGTTCAACTCCTTGCACTTGTTGATGACGTTCTTATAACCGCGCATATAGCGCACGTGTTTAAGGCGCAGCTCTTTTTCAAGGAAATCCGTCAATCGGTCTGACGTTACCGAATCGGTTACGACCGTTCCGCCCGGATACTGCGGCGCAAGAATGGCGGCAATCATTGCGATAATGGCATCGCGGTTGACTTCCGTCCCGTCCGGCAGCACGGCCGACATACGGTCAACGTCAGTATCGAAAATAAGTCCCAAATCTGCATGATGCTGCAAAACGGCGGATTTGAGCGATTCAATCGCGGTTTTGTCTTCGGGATTGGGAATATGATGGGGAAATCTGCCGTCAGGCTCAAGAAATTGACTGCCGCCCGTGTCAGCGCCGAGCTTTTGCAGAACGCGCTCAACAAAAAAGCCGCCGGAACCATTGCCCGCATCAACGGTGATTTTAAGCCCCGCAAGCGGTTTGTCCGCCTGAAATGTCAGCCCCGCCGTAATCGCCTTGCAGAGATGCTCCGCATAGATGGAAAGCAGGCCGCACGAGGAGCCGACAGCCGCATCCGCCGAGGAAAGCGCATCCGCCTCAAGCGCGGCGGCACGATTGAGAATCGCGGCGATGTCTTCGCGCTCCAAACCGCCGTCGGAATCAAAAAATTTTACGCCATTACGGTTGAACGGAAGGTGACTTGCCGTAATCATGAGCGAACCGTCGAACCGCGTTTGCTCGAATACCGTTCCCATGAACATTGCCGGCGTCGTCGAAAGCCCGCAGCGCACAATCCGCGTTCGCTGCGACGAAAGCCCCTGCACAAAAGCCGCCTCAAGCATCGTATTAGAAACGCGGGAATCGTACCCAACGCCGATGGTAAGCGCATCCGCCGGCAGCCGCCGCTTTTCGGAAAGCCATAGCGCAAACGCCGCGCCGATTTGCCGACACATCGGAACGGTCAGCGTTATGCGCTCCCCGTCAATTCCTTCAACCGCGACACCGCGGATATCACTGCCGCTTTGCAGCTTCAAAAAATCGCTTCTATTCATGCGCGGAGTATACCGGCATTACACAGGAAAATGAAGATGAGGCACGCAGCCGCCAAAAACAGAACTGCTGACAAGCGCCCCAACCCAACGCTCAAGTTTTACCCTTGCAAAACTTGGAGCGTATGGCCGGCAAACCTAACTCTGTTGGATAAAATTCCCCCGTCCGCCGCCATGCAACAACCCCTCTAGCAAGTTTTGCGCTTGCAAAACTTGGAGCTGACGGTCAACAACCAAAAAACTAATCGGCAAAATTATCCCGCCAGCCCCCGCTCGCAAGCAAAGATACCCTCCTGCAAGTTTGCCGCAGGCAAACTTGTTAGGGCGGTCGGACATTTACGTCATTCAAGTACCCATTTGCCCGCCCGACCAAAACTTGAGGCTGGCGGCCGACAAACCAAAAACCCAAACGGCAAAATCATCCCGCCAGCCCCCACACTAGCAAGTTTTGCCTTGCAAAACTTGAGCGGACGGCCGACAAAAGTAACTCCGCCGGATAAAATTCTCCCGTCACCAACCTGCAACAACCCACTAGCAAGTTTTGCCCCTGCAAAACGTGAGGCTGGCGGTCAACAACCAAAAACCACACGGCAAAATCATCCCGCCAGACCCCACTCTACAAAAACTACTCGCAAGTTTTCCTCATGGAAAACTTGAGGCTGGCGGCCGACAAACCAAAAACCACACGGCAAAATCATCCCGCCAGCCCCCACACTAGCAAGTTTTGCCTTGCAAAACTTGTAGCGGACGGCCGGAAAAACCAATTCCGCCGGATAAAATCCCCCCGTCCGCCCTTCTGCCAACTCAACTTGCAAGTTTTGCCTTGCAAAACTTGAGCGGACGGCCGACAAAACTAACTTTGCTGGATAAAATTTCCCCGTCACCAACCTGCAACAACCCGCTAGCAAGTTTTGCCCTTGCAAAACTTGAAGCGGACGGCCGGAAAAACTAATTCTGCCGGATAAAATTCTCCCGTCCGCCCCGTACAATACTGATTGCGGATTTTACCGGATATTCGGGCAGTTCGGTGGAGGCGATGCGCACGGCTTGTTCGATGACGGCGGATGAGTCGGCTACGCCTTGCAGGATCAGCGTACCGTCTAAAATCAGCGCGCGTAAAAACTCGATATTCAGCTTCCGTTCCAGCACCAGCGTGTTCACCAGATGCTGGCACTTCACCAGTTCGGCAAGATGCGCTTTGCCTTCGCGTTCTTTTTCTTCACTTATGAGCGTTTTCGTCAAAAAGCAAATGAGGTCAGAGGCGGAATCGACGGTAAAAATGCCGGTGTTCACCACCATCGAATAATGCGACGGATCATCGACATCGATATTGAAAAAGTTTTCCTGAAAGCCGTGCCGGTTCGTGCCGCTTTCCGAGATGCGCTGCCGCGCCTGCTTTTCGTTCCAAGAAAACTCCTTTTGCAGCCGCTCCATGCGGATTTGATCGTTTGCAATAAAGCGGAGCGCAATAAGATTCGGAAGCGTTTCGAGGATGACGAATGCGCCGCGCCCGATCAAAATGCAATTTCCTTCCTCCGCCGCTTCAAGCACCGCGGTTTGCAGATAATTCAGATATTCGTCCCGCCCCTTTGCAAGCGATGCAAAAAAACCGGGCTTCCGCTCATCATAAAAGTGGAGCTTTCCGGCAGGAAAACCAAGCGCGACAATCCGCTGCTCAAGCTCCTGCCGTCTTACAAACCGATACCCCAGTTTTTCTGCTGCTGCGGATGCAACTTCATCCCCCAATGCGGCGACTTGCCGCGATATTGCAATAATTGCCATAGATTCCTCCCAATGCAAAGCCGGCTTTCCGCCGATTTTCTAAAAATATGCGCTCAGCGGAAAGCGAATACCGCTCATCCGGCCGCCAGTCAGCGGCTCCCCTTCCCCGATACGCGCATCCATCCCGAATATCTCCCGCCGCCCATCAGCTTGAAGTTTGCTCATACGGTTTGCCGTTTGCTTCCGGCGCGTAATTTTTTCCGCTAAAGACAACCAGCGCAAGCAGCGTAATGACATACGGGAGCAGGCTAAAGAATTCAGACGGAAAGAGATTTTTCAGCGGCGGAATATTGACGACGTAAATGGCGAATGCGACAGCGGAACCGAACAGCAGCGATGCGCCTGTAATTCCCGCAGGCCGCCACCGCCCAAACGAAACGGCCGCAAGCGCAATAAAGCCCGCGCCGTTTATCGTTGTCGAAGTGTACTGAATGGTCTGCGTAAGCACGAGGCAGCCGCCGGCAAGACCTGCAAGCAGCCCCGACGCCAGCACCGCAATGTAGCGGATGCGGATGACGCTGATACCGGCCGATGCCGCCGCTTGCGGATGTTCCCCGCAAGCCCTGAGATGCATACCGAACGGCAGCTTATACAACGTAAACCACACGATAAAAATCACAAGGGCGGCAATGAGCGCTGTCGGATAAATGCCGTTCCAGCCCGGCTGCATCCCCATCTTGTATGGGCGGGTGCGATCGGCATTGAACAGCGCGTGCGCTAGAAAAATTGTCAGACCGTCAGCAAGCAAGTTGATTCCCGTTCCGGAAATCGTTTGATCCGCATTGAGCGACACAGAAGCGTATGCGTGAATGAGCGAAAGCAACATCCCCGAAAGCGCCCCCAACGCCACTGCCGGCGCAATCGAAAAGCCGCAGTACGGTTCCATGAGCGCGTGCGCTGCCGCCGCCGTAAACGCGCCGATGGCCATCAATCCTTCCAACGCGATGTTTACCACGCCGGAACGCTCGCAAATCAAGCCGCCGCAGGCCGTAATTGCAATCGGCGACACGATCATCAAGATTGAAGGAATCAAGCCCCGCAACATTTCTGTCATTCTTCCGCCTCCGAAACTGTACGCTCTCCGTCTTTTTTAAGCTGCCGCTGCAAATAGCGCGTTAGCCCCGCCCGCAACGCAATGAACACAACAATCAGCCCCTGTATAATGAAGGTAATTTCCTTTGGAATCCCATTGTCCTGCATAATTCCCTGCGCGCGCGCAAGCATTCCGAACAGCAGACCGGCTAAAAGCGTACCGACGGCAGTGCAGTTTCCCACCAGCGCAACCGCAATTCCCGTAAAGCCGTAGCCTTCCAGCGCAACCGGCACCCGCCCGTAATCAAAAGAGCCGAGCGCAACAATGCCGCCGGCACTGCCTGCAAACGCGCCGGAAATCGCCATTGAAAGCACGATGCTTTTGACAACCGGAATCCCTGAACAACGCGCCGCGTCCTTATTAAATCCGGTTGAGCGCAAGGCAAATCCGAGATTCGTTTTTTCCATCAAAAACCAAAAGAGGATGACAGCGGCGATTGCAAGAAAAAAACCGAGATTCAGCTTAGAACTGTTCGTCAGCGCGTCCAGAAACCTGACGCGGAGCGTTGCCGTTGCGGGAAAGTTGATGGTCTGGTAGGTATTCGATCCGGGCAGCGCGAGCAGGATAATCCGCGCAAGGTAGAGCGCAACATAGTTGAGCATGATGGTTGCAACAACCTCCGACACTTCAAATTGCGCCTTGAGGAAGCCAACGATGCCGCCCCAAACCATCCCCATAAGCGCAGCGCCGACAAGCGCAACCACCCAATGAAGACCTGCAATCGGCGGCGCATAGAGCGCAAGGAGCGTTGCCGTCGTAATGCCTGCAAGGTATTGCCCCTCTCCGCCGATGTTGAACAATCCGGTACGCGCGGCAAACGCCATCGTCAGCCCGCACAGGATATACGGCACAGACAGATTAAGCCATTCGCCGATATAACGCGCCTCCCAGCGCATCTGCCCCCGATTGTTCCAGAAAATGCCTGTCAGCACCTGAAAAAACGATTTATACATGCCGACGGGATTCCTGCCGACCACCCGCACAAGCAACGCGCCGCACAAAAAGCCGAGCGCAACGACGAAAACCGATGCGGCTCCGCCGGATGCGCTCAAAAATTTGACGGCCGCATTGATGCCGCCCAAACAAGATTTTGAATGCTGCGTTTTCATTGCGCCTCCCCTGCTGCCCGTCTGTTTTTTGATCCGGCCATCATCACGCCGATTTCCTGCTCCGTAATTTCGCCCGCATTGGCAAGCCCCGCAATAGAGCCGTTGGAAATCGTTGCAATCCGGTCGCAGAGGCTCATAATTTCATTGAGTTCAAATGAGACGAGCAAAATCGCCCGCCCCTTATCCCGCTCGGCGATAATTCTTTGATGAATATAGGAAATTGCGCCGACATCGAGGCCGCGCGTCGGTTGCGCGATAATTAAAACGTCCGGCGACAGCTCAATTTCCCGCGCAACAATGACTTTCTGCTTGTTGCCGCCGGACATCGCGCCGACCAGCGTATGCGCCCCCTTTCCGCAGCGGATGTCAAAGTCGCGGATGAGCGCATCTGCCGTGCGGTACATCGCCTGATAATCCAGCAGGCCGCCCTTCCGGCTGTACGGCGTTTTGTAATAATCCTTGAGCGCAATGTTTTCTGCCGCCGTAAATTCAGAGATAAAGCCGTGCTTTTGCCGGTCTTCCGGAACGTGGCTGATTCCCGCTTCGATGCGCTGCAGAATCGAATAGCGCGTAATATCGGCGCCGTTAAGCTCGATGCGGCCGCTTTCGACCGGCAGCAATCCGGTTACGGCGTAAATGAGTTCGGACTGCCCATTGCCGTCAACGCCTGCAATGCCGAGTATTTCTCCGCTGCGCACGTCCAGCGACAGATTTTTAACGGCAAGCCGCCCGCGCGTATTTTTGACGCACAGGTTTTGAATGGAAAGAACAGTACGGCCAGGGGACGCAGGCGTTTTGTCGAGGGATAATTTCACTGCGCGGCCGACCATCATCTCCGCAAGCGTTTGCTCGCTTACGTCCTGCACGTTGACAGTTCCGGCAACCTTGCCCCGCCGCAAAACCGTACACCGATCGCCGACCGCCTTAATCTCTTCGAGCTTGTGCGTAATGATGATAATCGTTTTGCCTTCTTTTTTTAGCCGGCGGATGATGTTCATCAGCTCATCAATTTCCTGCGGCGTCAACACCGCGCTCGGCTCGTCAAAAATGATGATGTCCGCATTGCGGTACAGGGTCTTGAGGATTTCGACCCGCTGCTGCATACCAACGGTGATATCTTCAATTTTGTCGCGCGGATTAACAGAGAGGCCGTACCGCTTCGACAGCTCAGCGACTTTCCGTTCAGCCGTCTTCAAGTCAAGCGCGCCGAAGCGGTTTACCGGTTCATTGCCGAGCACGATATTTTCCGTAACGGTATAATTTTTTACAAGCTTAAAATGCTGATGTACCATACCGATGCCCAATGCGGTCGCATCGTTCGGATTTTTTATCCGCACTTCCTTTCCGCGAATCTTGATGATGCCCGCATCCGGTTCATACGCGCCGAACAGAATGGACATGAGGGTGGATTTGCCCGCGCCGTTTTCTCCGAGCAGCGCAAGCGTTTCGTTTTGGCGGACGGCAATGTGCACGTCGTCATTCGCTTTGATTCCCGGAAAGGTTTTCGATATGCCGATCATTTCGATTGCATTTTCTTCCATAATATGCCGTCCTGTTTATAAACGTCAAAGGCTCCGGAGGCAAAGCGAAACGCGCGCCCATGCCGCCCTGAAAGACGCTTGCCGCAGATGCCGGTTGCCCCGCCGGCATCCCGTCGGCAGCAGCCCGCGCGTCAGAACAGCTCTCCGGCCGAACTGAATACGCTCTGCCGCGCGTACAGGCGGTTAATCGTCTTTTGCGCCTAAATTATCCGGCGCCAATCCTGCGGCTAACGCATCCTTGTAGGTTCCCAGCACCTTTATCTTGCCGGCGATAATGTCGGCCTTCATCGCGTTCACCGCATCCGCAACTTCCGGTTTTAGCTCCGTATTGGTCAAAGAATAGTCCAACCCGTCATCCGCGAGCGACAATTTATGAATGCCGCCGTCAAAAGAGCCGGATTCCACTTGCTTGAGCGCCGTAATTGACGCGGTTTCGACTTTCTTTATCATGGAAGTCAGCACAACGGACTTCCCTTCTGCATACTTGCCCGATTCCCATTGATCGGAATCCACGCCGATAGCCCAGACGTTCTTGCCTTGCGCACGGTATTCTTTTGCCTGCGCAATCGTGCCGTTGCCGGTTCCGCCCGCAGCTGAGAACACGGCGTACACGCCCGAATCGTACCAGTTTTTCGCCTGCGCCTTTGCCTTTTCCGGCGCCCCCCAGCTGTTCGCGTAGTAATCGAAAATTTCGGCATCTGGAATTACCGTCCGGATGCCCTGAATGTAGCCGACTTCAAATTTGGTGATGGTTCCGCCCGGTACGCCGCCGATAAAGCCGAATTTCGGCATTTCAACATTTTCCGCCTGAGCCTGTAACGCCGCCGCAGCGCCCACCAAAAAGGAGCCTTGCTCTTCGGCATAGCTGTACTGCGCAAGGTTCGGCTGATTGAGCCAGTCAACATCGACAATCATAAAATTTTGGTCGGGATACAGCGGAGCAACTTCATCGATCGCGTTGGCAAAGGTAAATCCCGTTGCAATGATAAGATCATACCCGCGGTCGGCGGTCTGCTTTAGATTCGGCACATACATATCCTGCGTCTGACAGGTAATAACATCGTAGAGAGAGCCGCGCATCTTCGTATCATCCAGCGCATCGCCGTAAAACTGCACAATGCCGCGCCATGCCGCCGCATTAAACGACATATCGTCGATACCCGTCGCATCTGTAACCAGCCGGACAGTCGGCCGCCCATCCGATACAACTTTTTTACTGCATCCCAAAAACAGAAAAGCCCCCGCAAAAATGCAGGCGGCCGCAATACCAAAAATCTTCTTCATCCAAAAACCTCCAAATGGAAAACATTATAAATGTTTTTTTCAAAACCGCAACTTGAAAAACGCAAAGAAAGGGCTGGCGATAAAATGCAACCGGAAAGGCTTAATAGGATTTACGCCAGCTTTCAGTTTGTCATGCGTCAAACTGACTAGCGGGATTTTTTGAACGGGGGCGGGCGATAAAATGCAACCGGAAAGGCTTAATAGGATTCGCGCCAGCTTTCAGGGTGCCATGCGCCAAACGGTAGACAAGACGTAAAAATATTTGACAGGCAGTTGTTGCTCGGCTGTACGCAAGCCGTGCGGATGCCTCGATTGTCTTTGCTGCCGCCGTCTTTACACGAAGGAAGATGCGTCTCCATCCTCCTCCGCACAATACGCCCGCGCTGCGGCATTGGCGTTCGCTCTGTCTGAAACATAATCCGGCCGGAGGCGGCTACCGTTGAGCGGGGAGTGGCGATAAAATGGCGACGGAAAGACTTATCAAATTTGCGTCAGCTTTCAGGTTGCCATGCGTCAAACTGACTAGCGGGATTTTTTGAACGGGGGCTGGCGGATAAAATGGCAACGGAAAGATTTAATCGGATTTGCGCCAGCTTGCAGTGTGCCACGAGGCAAACTGACTAGCGGGAACGCGCGTTGAACGGATGCGTGCAAGCCGTGCAGATGCTTTTGTCGTTACTGCCGCCGTCTTTACACGAAGGAAGATGTGCCTTTATCCATCTCCGCACGAATACGCCCGCGCTGCAGCATTGGCGTTCGCTCTGTCTAAAACATAATCCGGCCGGAGGCGGCTACGGTTGAACGGGGGCTGGCGGTAGAATGGCAACGGAAAGACTTAATAGGATTTTCGCCAGCCTTCAGTTTGCCATACGGCAAACTGACTAGCGGGATTTTTTGAGCGGGGACTGGCGGTAAAATGGCAACGGAAAGACTTATCGGATTTGCGCCAGCTTTCAGTTTGTCATGCGTCAAACGGTATACAGGACGTAAAATGCAAAAGGCTGCCCATGTCGGCAGCCTTTTTGTCAGCTTCTGTTGCGGAATGCCGCGTTAGTTCTTTGCCCGCTCAACGAAAGAGCCGTCGCGGGTGTCGATGACGATTTTTTCGTCCGTGTTGATAAAGAGCGGAACTTTTACTTCGATTCCAGTGTCGAGCTGCGCCGGCTTCAGCGACTTTCCGCTGGTGTCGCCTTTAACTCCCGGTTCGCAATATGTAATCGTGCGCACAACCTGAATCGGCATATCGATTCCGACCGGTTTGCCTTCGTAAAACGTCAGCTTGACTTCCAGCTCATCTTCCGGCGTGATGTAGCCTGCGTAGTCGCCTAAATCCTCTTTCGGCAATTCAAACTGCTCATACGATTCTTGATCCATAAAAACAAAGGTGTCGCCGTCAACATAGGAAAGCTTTGTAACATGACGTTCAAGATCGACTTCATCGAATTTTTCACCGGCATCGATGCCGAGATCCATCGTTGACTTGGTAACCAAATTTTTTACACGCAGGTTTGTTACCATTCCCGCCCGTCCCGACCGCTGCCCCAGCATTTTCTGCACGATGAGCGGGTTGTTTTCATACATAAAAGCCGTTCCGACTTTTAATTGGGATGTCATTAACATAGAATATAACCTCTAAATTTTTGATTTGTAATCAATTGGCGCAAGTATATAGTTTTTCTCGATAAAAGTCAGCACGTTGCGCGCAAGGTCGCCGCTTTTTTTGACGCTTTCCGCAAATGCCGCAAACCCGCTGCAAAGTCTTTCATGGGAAGACAAAAATGCGCCGAGCGTTGTCTCCAGTTCCGCCGCGCCGTCTCCGTTGAACGAAAGCCAGCACTGCTCAATGACCGGAAAATCTTCTGCAGAAAAGAATGGGCGCATCCGCTCAAGGAGCGCGTTGACTTTTACCAGCTGATAATCTTCCGACTGCGGGTAGGCGTGCCACACAAACGGACTTCCGCACAGACAGGCGCGGGAAAGCGAATCCTCTCCGCGCACGAACAAAAGCGGCGTTCGGCACAAAAGCTCGTCCCACCGCTGCTGCTCCAGAAACGGCAGCCGTTCAAGGGCAAACGGCTTGCCTTCCCGCTCCCACGCCTCGATGAACGCGGCGCATCCGGCTCCCTGTGCGACAAGCGTTTTGACGTTCCCCGCTTTAAAATTCGCCAGCGCACGCACAACCGGCGCGCAGTTCATTTCGTATGCAAAAAATAGGATTTTAAACGGAGCGGCGGATTCGGCATTGCCAAAATTGCGCGCGCCCATTTCCGAATGCGGCGGGCGGAGTTTGAGCGCCTGCATAAACGGCCGATCCAAAATCAAGCCGCCGGTTTTCTCTGTGAAGCCCGGCATAAAATTGACTTTCGTAACGCGCGCTGAACGTGTCAGCGACGGCATCCGGTGGAAGGTTTCCGCATACGGTTCGGCCGTCAGGTAATCGATCATGATGATGTGGACGGGGGCAGGCGTCTTGATGTCAAACAGCAGCGCATCAAGCCAGTCCGGTCGGCCGCATTGAAAGCACTCAAGCACAACGAAGGGCGGCCGCTTCTGGAATTCCTGAAGACACACGTCAGCCGCATTCCAGTTGTACACCTCCCAGCCGCGTACGGTTTGCACATCGGCAGAGGCATCGACGGCGGGCGCAAGCTGCGCAAACACGGAAAGATTGTCGGTAACAATGCGGATTTTCATTTCCGGAAACGGGCTTTCGCGCTGCAAGTCGCTCAATGCCCGCGTAAGCCGGTACGCCGTTCCTATATCGCCGAAGTTATCAACAACTTTGCAAAGGAGCGTTATGTCAAGCTGCGTTGCATTCATGCGGCAATTATACTCGGAAGAGGCGGAAATGGGCAGCGGGGCTGCCGAAGGACAGGATGCCGGCGTTCCCGCTTCATCCTCCGGTAAATTATCCGCTTGCTTTATGCTATAATCGCGGCGTGGAATTGTCTGAAGAATTGACTGCGCGGCTGCGCGCGCTTGCGGATAGGTACGAAACGGCCGGTTTTATGGATGGGGATCCGAGTATGGCGCTTACTCGGTATAAAAATCAGCCGGATATTGAGGCCGCTGCGTTTATTTCGGCAATGCTGGCGTTTGGGCGGCGGGAGCAGTTTTTGAAAAAGACTGCTTTTATTTTTTCGCTGGCGGATGCGGCGGGCGGCATGGCGCACTGGCTAAAAAGCGGCGCATACCGGACGGATTTTGTTCCCGCCCCCCTTACCGATGCGCCGGAGGCTGCTGCGTCGCCGGCACTTCTGTATGAGCGGAAGTTTTACCGCTTCTATTCGTATCGCGATATGCAGGACTTGTTCGATGCGCTTGCCGAGATTTTGCAGAAGTCCCCGACCATGAGCGAATATTTTGAGCGGCAGTACCGGCAGGCATTGCGCGATGCCGCGTGCGATTCGCTGCCGCTCGCTCCGGTGATCAGTCGGGCGTTCGCGTCTTGCGCAGTGGTTCCGCACGGCAAGGACAGCGCGAATAAGCGCGTCAATATGTTTTTGCGCTGGATGGTGCGGCGGAATTCGCCGGTTGATTTGGGCTTGTGGACGTGGTATCGCCCTGCCGATCTTATTATGCCGCTCGACACGCACGTTTTGCGGATTGCCGCGCAGTTCGGCCTGATTCCGGAGTGCAGAAGCGGCAATTTTAAAACCGCGCTGACATTGACTGCCGCACTAAAAGCGGTGTGGCCGGACGACCCGTGTCGGGGCGATTTTGCGCTGTTCGGATTAGGCGTTGATGCGGCTGCGCACTGAAAGCGGGGGACTGGATGAACTTTATCGGGCAGATAAAATTTTGTCGGCAGTCCCCTTCCTGATTGCAGAGCAATCAGGCGAGCGATGTTCTGAAAGTGGGGGACAGGATGAACTTTATTGGGCGGATAAAACTTTGCCGGCAGTCCCCTTCCTGATTGCGTTGCAATCAGGCGAGAGATATTCTGAAAGTGGGGGACAGGATGGATTTTATCGGGCAGATAAAACATAGTCGGCAGTCCGCTTCCTGATTGCGTTGCAATCAGGCGAGTACTGTCCTGAAAGCGGGGGACAGGATGAACTTTATCGGGCAGATAGAATGTTGCCGGCAGTCCGCTTCCTGATTGCAGGGCAATCAGGCGAGTATCATCTTGAAAACGGGGGACAGGATGGTTTTTATCGGGCAGATAGCACTTTTTCGGCTGTCCGCTTCCTGATTGCAAGGCAATCAGGCGAGTACTGTCTTGGAAAACGGGGGACAGGATGGTTTTTATCCGGCGGCTAAAACTTGCCGGCTGTCCGCTTCCTGATTGCAGGGCAATCTGGCGAGTATCATCTTGAAATGCGGCGGACAGGATGAACTTTATCGTGCGGATAAAACTTTTTCGGCTGTCCGCTTCCTGATTGCGTTGCAATCTGGCGAGTATCATCTTGAAGTGCGGCGGACAGGATAGGTTTTATCGGGCAGATAGAACTTTGCCGACTGTCCGCTTTCTGATTGCGTTGCAATCAGGCGAGTATCGTCTTGGAAAGCGGCGGACAGGATAGGTTTTATTTGGCAGATAGCACTTTTTCGGCTGTCCGCTTCTTGAAGTGCGGCGGAGGGGGTAACTTGCTTCGCCTGATTTGGCTTTGCTTTGAGTGTATAAAACTCGACATTAGGCTTTTGGATGAGCCGAATGCCGCGTATCGAATGGAGGCATCGATGAAGGATGTTATATTTTTTGATTTGGACGGAACGCTCACGGACTCGCAGGATGGCATCTTGCATTCCATGCACTACGCGCTGAACGTGTACGGACTTGACCGCAGCGATGAAGAGCTGAAAACCCACATCGGCCCGCCGCTCATTGAGTCGTTCCGCGCATTCGGTTTTCCGCCGGAAAAACTGGCGGAAGCGACGGCAACGTACCGCGCCTATTTTGCTGCGCACGGGATGTTTGAAAATCGGGTGTACGGCGGCATCGAAACGCTGCTTATGCGCCTCAAGTCGTCCGGCAAGCGGCTTGCCGTCGCTACTTCCAAGCCGGAAAAATACGCCGTGCAAATACTGGAGCATTTTCATCTGGCGCAATATTTTGAGCGCATCTGCGGCTGCCGCATGGATGAAAGCCGGAGCGACAAGGCGGAAGTCATCGAATATGCAATGATGTCTTGTGCGCTTGAGCCATCGGACTGCGCCCGTATCGTGATGGTCGGCGACCGGTACGCCGACATCATCGGCGCGCATAAAAACAATATTGCCGCGGCCGCCGTCTTATATGGGTACGGAAGCCGCAAAGAATTCGAAGCGCACGGCGCAGACTATATTGTAGAAAGTGTGCCGCGCTTGCAGGAATTGCTGGATACGCTTTAGCGCGGCGGCAAGGCTTTTGCACGGCTGCATCATAGCGGCGCGGCCGCGCAGTAGCGGATGACATTCTATATCGCCCGCTTAATTGCCCGCGTTATGTTCGGCTCGTTCC
This sequence comes from uncultured Treponema sp., assembly GCA_963539665.1. Taxonomy (GTDB): domain Bacteria; phylum Spirochaetota; class Spirochaetia; order Treponematales; family Treponemataceae; genus Treponema_D. The sequence continues at coordinate 2,539 of CAUTOX010000001.1, read as the reverse complement.
GTCCTTTCGTTCGTACTTGAATTGTCCGATTTCGCGGTAGAGGGATTCGATGTTTTCTTTGTTCTCCGCCGTAATTTCGTTTACTTCGTGCACGGAGCTGTTGATTTCCGCCGCGCCCGCCGCCATTTCCCTCATGCTGTCGGCAATGTTATCCGACATTCCCCCGATGCTCTGCATTTCCCGAGAAACTTTTTCGCTGCTCAAAAGAATTTCGTCCGCGCTGTTTTTAACAGTCTGCGTAATGCAGTCAATTTTATTCATCGCTTCAATAATCCGCTCGCTTTTCGCATTCTGCTCCTGCATCCGCTCCATAATGTGCGATTCTTGATTTTTCGTTTCCTCAACCAGCGTAAACATTTCATCGAATTGGCGTTCAATGACAAGGGCGGCCCCGCTGACTTTTTCGATTTGGTCTTTCAGATTCTGCAAGATGCCCGTAATGTTTTTTCCGTGTTCGTTCGATTCCTCCGAAAGTTTCCGAATCTCATCGGCGACAACCGCAAAGCCTTTACCGGCATCTCCTGCGTGCGCCGCTTCAATCGCCGCGTTCATCGAAAGCAGTTTCGTCTGTTCGGCAATCGTCTGAATAACCGCGCTTGTTTCCAGCAGGATTATTGAGCTGTCGTTTACCGCGCGGCTTAAATCAACCGCCGTTCCGACAGCGGCCTTTCCGTTATCGGCCGCTGCATTCAGCCGCTCAAGCGAACGCAGGTTGTTCTGCACAACGCCCGTAACCGTTTGGATATTGGCAAGCATCTGCGTAATATGCTCCGAAGACGAAACAACGGTATCTTTTTGCTGCGCTATGTCAACGTCCAGCTTTTCTATCGTTCCTTCCATAACTTGCAACGCCGCCCCGACGGAAACAATGCTTGCCGTATGCGTCAAAATCTGCTTTTTAACGCTTTCAATATTAGAGCCAATTTCATTTACTGCGCTTGCAGTCTCTGACATATTGACGGCAAGCGATGCGCCGGTTGACTGAATAACCGCCGCGCTCTTTGAAATAAGCGATATGGTCTGCCGGATTTTTTCGATCGTTTTATTAAAATATTGCGAAAGCAACGCGATTTCGTCATTTCCCTTAACCGGCAGCATAACGGTCAAGTCTCCATCTCCTTCCGAAATGTTTTTCAGATTCTTTGACAGCGCTTCAATCGGTTTAATGAACACCCAGATTGTAACGACCAGAAAACAAATGACAGATGCGATTAAAACCGCAATGCCGATTGCGATGCTCCGCTGAATATTTGCCGCAAATGTTTTGTATAACTGCGCTTCTTCCCAATCGATGGTGCGCTGTATTTCAAAAACATAATTGCCGGTTCCGATAACCCACTTGTATTCGGGAAAAGCCGCCGTATACGTCCGCTTTTGATAGTCGGCATCATCGGTCAAACTGCGGTACCAATAGTCGCAATAGCCGCCGCCAATGTTTTTTCCGATTTCGATAAAGTCTTTCACCATGTATTTGCCGTGAATGTCCTGCCAGCCGAGCCGATTTGTTCCTTCTGCCGCAGGATTGACGGGAAGCAGTACGTTTATGCCGTCGAACGTATCGATCCAAAAATAACCTTCCGTTCCGTAGCGTATTTCGCGCACGATTTCTTTTATTGTATCCTGCCGTTCTTTGAGCGGGATTCCCTTTTGCGCGTAAACAGCGTCATAAGAGCGAATCAGCGTGATGAGGTTTTCCACCTGCCATTTTATCTTTTCATCGTAATCCGCAAACATCCGCTCTTCCATGCGCATAACGGTATATGATTGCTGCTGCAAGAGCGCATACGTGCCGGTTATTACAAACGCAGCCGCCGCAAAAAACAAAATGAGCACGGAAATAATAGTAACTTTAACCTTGATGCTGCCGAAACGCCGATTGTGCGATTTTACGTCGGAATGAGCGGTATTATTCATGGTTTCCTCCTTAATATTACGGTGTCATTGAAAAATTACAAATGCCCGCGCTGCCGCGCTTGTCCGGCGATTCTATATAATCATGTTGTAAATTACAAGAATTGGCACGGCGGACGGGGCGGCCTGTGAGAGTTGCTCCGTACAGATGTAGGGGCATCGTACAGGGCGGGCGGGAAAAAAGCTCCTTATATGATTGAAGGCATTGCCGCCCGCTTCCAGTTTTGCAAATGCAAAACTGGCGAGAGGCTCGTGGCTGGGGCATCTTGTTGGGGCGGCTCCGTTTAGGTCTTGCCTGTTTTTGCCTACCGGCAAAAACAGGAGGCGGACGGCCGCCCCATTCCAGCCCTCACGCGCCTATTTCCCCGTCTGCCACTTACAATGGAGTGGAAGCAGCGCGGGAAAATGTCTAAAAGGTAACTTTTTTTATTTGCAGAAATCTCAATTCCAAAATATAATGATAATCACTGTAGATGACATCTGCCTTGCGCCAATAGCGCAGGCGGATATTTTCTATAAAACAATACATTGCAAAAGACAGGAGCGCTTGACACAAATGGCCGAAATATTTTATATTACCCCCCCCCCCCCCCCCCCCTAACTTTTCGCTTTTTAGCTTATTCTGAAT